>JAFAKZ010000393.1 GCA_019234745.1 Burkholderiales bacterium | reverse complement strand
TTGACGGGCGACATTTCATTCGGCTTGCAGTACATCGAGCGGGAAAAGCAGCTGAGCTACCTGGCCATGAACGATATGGTCACGGGCCTACCCAACCGCGCGCTGTTCGTCGACCGCCTGGCGCAGCAGCTTTACGCCGCGCGTCAGGCGCAGGCCGCTTCCACCGTCATCCTGCTGAACATCGACCATTTCAACCAGATCAACGAGCGGCATGGCCGGCCAGTGGGCGACAAGGTACTGAGGCAGCTCGCCGAACGCTGGCAGGGGGCCCTGCACGAGCCGTTTTCGCTGGCACGGCTGGGTGGGGATATATTCGGTGTCGCCGTCGGCAACCTGCCAGCCGGCGCCGATGCGGTGACCATCCTGCGTGACCGGCTGTTCCGGCCACTGGAGGCGCCGCTGGAGGTGGACGGCAACGAAATCTGGCTGTCGGTGCGGGCCGGCGTAGCCATGTTTCCCGATGACGGCGACGATGCGGAAGCGTTGTTGAAGCACGCGGAGGCGGCACTCAAGCAGTGCAAGAAGTCGAACAAGCGCTATATGTACTACGATCCGCAGCTCAACTCGCGCATCGTGGAGAAATTGACGCTGGAGGCGGAGTTACGTGCGGCGCTTGGCGCGAACGAGTTCGAGCTGCACTATCAGCCGCGCGTGGATCTGGCGACCGGCAAGATTGTGGCAGCCGAGGCACTGCTCCGTTGGAATCATCCGCAACGGGGCCAGGTACCGCCGGCGCAGTTCATTCCCTTGGCGGAAGACTGCGGGTTGATCGTGCCGATTGGCAATTGGGTGATCGACACCGTGTGTGCGCAGCAGGGCGAATGGCAGAGGCGCGGCCACACCATCGTGCCCACGTCCATCAATGTATCGGCCGTCCAGCTGGGCTACAAGCCACTCAAGCGTAAGCTAAAGGACGCCCTGGACGCGGCGAACGTGGAGCCAAAATACCTGGAGCTGGAAATCACGGAATCGGCTGTGATGCAGGATCCGGAACTGGCCAGCCGCATCCTGCAAGACTTGCGCGCCTTGGGCTTGCGCCTGTCGCTGGACGACTTTGGCACCGGCTACTCGTCGCTTGCCTATATCAAGCAGTTCCCCTTCGACTGCATCAAGATCGACCGCACTTTCATCAGCGAAATCACACAGAACCCAGACGACGCGGCCATCACCACCGCCATCATCGCCATGGCGCACCGGCTGCGCCGCCGCACGGTGGCCGAGGGCGTGGAGACCGAGGCGCAGCTGCGCTTTCTGGAACGCAACGACTGCGACGAAATCCAGGGTTTCTACGCGAGCAGGCCAATGCCGGCCGCAGACTTTGCCGAGCTGCTGGCCACGCGTCCGCGGCTGGTTAGTAAGCAAGAGGCCGTGGAAAGTACGCTCACCCTGTTGCTGGTGGACGATGAATCGAACGTGTTGTCGGCGCTCAAGCGCACGCTGCGCAACGACCGCTACAAGGTGCTGACGGCGAGTGGTGGCCAGGAGGCACTGGAAGTGCTGGCGCTGAATCCGGTACAAGTGATCATGTCGGACCAACGCATGCCCGGCATGTCGGGTACCGAGTTCCTGTCCGTCGCCCGCCAGCTCTACCCAGGCACCGTGCGCATGGTGTTGTCGGGCTATGCCGACCTGCAGACGATTACCGAGAGCATCAATAGCGGCGAGATCTACAAATTCCTGACCAAGCCCTGGGACGACGCCCAGCTGCGCGACGTCATCGACGAGGCCTTCCAGCGCTACGGTGCGACGCTGGACGCCGATACGGCACCGCGCTGAGATGCATGCTTGCGCAGACCGCGCCCACGGCGCTACGATGTGGCATATGAATATGCCAAGCCGCTTCTTCGTGCCGTGTTGCGCCCAGTGTTGTCGCCCGGGGCCGGGGGAGCTTGTTGCCTAGCGCCTATCGCGCTTGCACCGTATCCAGACGGCCGCCGAGTTGAACAACCGGCGGCCGTTGCCATTTTGGCGATGGGGAAACCCTACGCTGGGAGAAACACCATGGACCGCGCACCCAATCTCGTCGAGGTAGCGGCCGACCCCATCTGGGGCGAGCTGCGCCGCAGCGCCCAAGAGCTGGCCGCGCTGGAGCCCTTTCTGCGGCGCCAGCTGGAACAACTGGTGCTGAGCCAGGCGACACCCGCCGCCATCCTGGCAGCATTGCTGGCGCGACGGCTCGCCTGCGCCAGCCTGGCCGAGCCAGAACTATACGCGCTGATCGGCGAGGTACTGGCCGCACACCCGGAGGTGGTGGATGAGGCGGCGGCCGATCTGCGCGCCGTGACCGAGCGCGACCCGGCATGTCCTGGGCTCCTGCACGTGCTGCTCAACCTCAAGGGCTTCGCCGCCATCCAGATCTACCGCGTGGCGCACCGCCTGTGGCAGCAAGGGCGCCAGGCGCTAGCCTTCGCGCTCTCCAACCAGGCGGCCATCGTGCTGTGCGTGGACATCCACCCGGCCGCACGCATAGGCCGCGGCGTAATGTTCGACCACGCGGACGGCATCGTCGTGGGCGAAACAGCCGTGATCGAGGACGAGGTATCCATCCTGCAAGGCGTGACGTTAGGTGGCACGGGTAAGGAACATGGCGATCGCCACCCCAAGATCCGCCACGGTGTGATGATAGGCGCAGGCGCCAAGATCCTCGGTAATATCGAGATCGGCGAGATGAGCAAGGTCGCCGCCGGCAGCGTGGTGCTCAAGCCCGTGCCGGCCCACTGCACGGTGGCCGGCGTACCGGCCCGCGTCGTGCGACGCCACCGCGACGGCAGCTGTCCGGCTTTGGATATGGATCAGGCGATCTAGGGTGCCTTTGATCGAATACCCGGCACCCAACCGCTCGGCACCTTGCCGCCCCCAGCCCGTGCGCTTTGCCAGTGCTTGGCTATAGTCCAGCAATACTAATCAGACATAAATCATAACGACTCGGCCGGATGACGGCTGCGCGCCCGCATGCGCTGGCGTGCAGTCTCAGATCGTTTGGACATAGGCCTACCCGCTCGCGCCGGAGGGCGGCATCGCCTCATCTCTTCCTTGATTCCGGCCTACCCACGAGAAAGGGTCAATCATGAACATCAAGTCCGCCATCGCCATCGCCGTCCTCGCCTCCGCCTTTGCCGCCCCGCCGCTGGCGCAGGCCGCCGACTCCAGCTACAAGCCAGGCACGGTGTGGGAGTTCTCCTACATCAAGACGGAACCGGGGCAGTTCGAGAACTATATGGACTGGCTGTCCCAGCAATGGAAGCAGCAGAACGAGTTCGGCAAGAAGGAGGGCTATCTGGTGTCCTACCACATCTTCAACGTGAACAATGCCCGCGACGGCGAGCCGGACCTGATCCTGGCCATCGAGTACAAGGACTATATGCCGAACGCCGAGCGCATGGCCGTGCAGAAAAAATTCGAGGCCATGCTGTCGAGCGACTCGCACAAGATGGAAACGGCATCGGGCGAGCGCAAGGTGATGCGCAAGCTGGCGGGCAGCATGGAGCTGCAGGAGCTGAACCTGAAGTAGGCAAAGCGCAAGAAACGGGTGGGCTGCAGGATTCGGTTGGCGTGTAATGGCGCCATCTCTCCCAAGGAGCCCACCATGAGTTTTCGCATCACCGGCCTGCCGGCCGCCCCTTTCCAGCACCTGTTCGGCCTACCCGACGCCCAGCTCGCCGCACTCGGCGTGCAGCGCCAGACGGCCGACGCCAAACCGGGCTTCCCCGACCGCATTACCCTGCGCGATGCGGAGCCAGGCGAGGCAGTGTTGCTGCTCAACTACCAGCACCAGCCCACCGCCACACCCTACCGGGCCAGCCATGCCATCTTCGTGCTGGAAGATGCGCGCGAGACCTTCGATGCGATCGATACGATTCCCGACGCCATGGCGCAGCGCCTGCTGTCGCTACGCGCTTTCGATGCGCAGCACTGGATGGTCGACGCGGATGTAGTCGAGGGGAAAGACGCCGCCCAGCTGATCGAGCGGCTGTTTGCCAATGGGGATGTGGCCTATATCCAGGCCCACTATGCGCGGCGTGGTTGCTATGCGGCGCGAATCGAGCGGGCTTGAAGCCTACTCGAATGTGGGCAGGGGGAAAGTGTCGCCCACCTTGGCGGTCTGGTCACCCGCGCGGATAAAGGCGCCATCGAGCGCCTTCATATCGGGCTTGCCGGTCTTCACCAGGGTCTCGGCCTGGTGTTTCCACTCGACGTCCGTCAGCAAATAGTGGCGATTGCCCCATTGCACCGTGTGCAAGGTGGCAGGCAGCGGTACCTTGGCCGGGTCGCGGCCATCGGTGGCGAGGTCAAGGCGGTCTTTCGTGGCGTGCAGATCGCCGACGAGGTAGTGCCGTTCCTGCAGTTCGCCCACAGTTGCTTCGACGACAGCGGCGAATTTACCCTTTGGACTCACCAGCAACAGGTCGAAATGGCCGGCCGACCTCTCGCGCGTATATTTCCCCGCCCACGGGTGTGCCTTGAATGCCGCCATGCCGTGCGCCAATGAACCCCAGTGCTGGGCGAAGTCGGTCCGTACCGTGGGGTCGAGCTGACCCTTGGGGATATTGAACAGGAAGTCCTTGGGCACTTCGTCGACCCTCACCACGGGCGCATTCACCGGCATGGCGAATGGGTCCTGATGCACAGGCTTGGAGTTCAGCGCAACGCCCACCGCTGTGCCGATCACGGCCAGCAGCACAAGCGCGCGCACAATGGGGTGGCCCAATACGACGGGGCGGAACAGGAAGAAGCGCTCGCGCAGGGGCAGCGGCTTGGGTTCGTTCATAGCGTTCATGGCGTTCACGATTGCTTAATGGCTGCTGCGTTCGTCTTACGCGAGGACACGACCAGGCCGTTGGAAATGATGACCAGGCCGGCCGCCGGATTGTCCACCTCGCAGCTGTCCTCGTCGACGCGGCTCACGTGCAGTTCGACAGTAGGGTCGTTCACAGCGTACAGGGGCATGCCAACGAAGGCGCCCTGCTTCGTGCCCAGGTTAACGTGCAGACGCTTGCCCTCGACGCTCACCGTGCCGGCGATCGGCGCCTTGAGCAGGTGGGCGCGGAAGCTGGTGGGCAGATCGGGCCAGCCCTTGAGCGGTGTATCGGGGTCGCCGGCGCGCTGCGGCAGCGAATACACCAGCGTATCGGGGAAGACACGCTCGCCGTTCAAGGCGTTTACCAGCGCATTGATATCGGCTTCGTCCAGCATGAAGTGGCGATTACCCCAACGAACGGGGTAGAGCTGCGTGGGCAGGACGTTGTCGGGTAGGTCCAGCACCTTGTCGTAGGCGACCGCCAGGCCTTCGGCCGTACGCGTCACCTTGCCTTCGGCCAGGCCTACGTTCAAGAGCGCACCACCGTCCACCCGCCGTACCAGCGCCATGCCGCCACGCGGCGCGATGGCCATCGATTCGCGCGTGTCGTCGCGCGGCTTGTACACGCCGGCCCAGTTGTCGACATACACGCGGCCTTCATGTTCAATCGTCGCCCAGCGCAGCTGGAAGGCCTTGATCTGCGCGGCGCCGATATCCGGCCCCCAGGCAGCCAAGGCCGCCGCGTAGTGCAGCGACTCCGCATCCGGCGCTTCCGGCTGGTAGTTAGGGTCATCGCCCGGCGCACGGGAGAGCATGATGTGCACGACGGTGATCGTGCCCACCAGGGCAACCAGCATCGCAACGGGGAAGAGAATCTTGTCGTAGCTGAAACGCATCGCACAGCTCGCGGCCGGGGGGCTCCGGCAACGGCAACAGGTTGAAAACCCGGCATTTTATCGGATCACGGAGGTGAGTGCTTGTCCGTGCATCGATTGTGAACGGCGCCGCAATACGGAGAATTCACCGGCCGTGTTATCATAATCGATTGTTTTATTAACATTTTCCCGCGCCGTTTATGAACGGGTTCCGGGTAAAGGTAGGCACAGTGAGCAAGAAAGTATTCATCAAGACCTTCGGCTGCCAGATGAACGAGTACGACTCGGACAAGATGGTGGATGTCCTCAACGCTTCCGAAGGTCTGACCAAGACGGACAATCCCGAAGAAGCCGACGTCATCCTGTTCAACACCTGTTCCGTGCGCGAGAAGGCGCAGGAGAAGGTGTTCTCCGATCTCGGCCGCATCAAGCATCTCAAGCAGCTCAACCCCAATCTGGTGATCGGCGTGGGCGGCTGCGTGGCCTCCCAGGAAGGCGAGCATATCGTCGAGCGCGCGCCCTATGTGGACGTGGTGTTCGGCCCGCA
>JAFAKZ010000377.1 GCA_019234745.1 Burkholderiales bacterium | reverse complement strand
CCTGCTGGGCCTGGATCACAAGAAGCTCATCTTCATGCACGACGGCCGTGCCGAGCGCGCGACCACGGTGCATGGCGACGTCGTGCAGGAACTGATCGCCTGAGCGTACTCGTCGTGGGTCGGCGGGGACGCCGGCCCATGCTCTCCCTACCATCGAACAAGTGGCAAGTATGCGTCGCACCTTAGTAGTCATCGGCATTCAACTTTCCCTGGCCGCCGCCGTGGTATGGGCGGCCGACGTGGATATCTCCACAGACCTGATGCAGAGCATCGAGGACACCACGAAGGACCTGGACTCCAACGTCGCGCTGAAAGATGGGCAGCAGGCATTGCACGATGCGAAGGCGCTGGCAACCTTGTTCGACGAAGTGGAGCAGCATTTTCACCAGGCTAGTGATGCGCCACGCGGCGTGGAGCTGTCGCAGCAGAGCCATCGGTTGGTCGATGCCGTCGCGAGCAAGGTGGCCGCCAACGACTTCGATGCTGCTGCGACCAGCGTCGATCAGCTCGAACACACCTGCAAGCAATGCCATCAGCTCTACAAGCCGCCAAAACCTTGATGGCATCGACACCCTGCTGACCTACCGAAGGATATTCACCATGACCCCAGCCCTGTGGCGCTACGCCGTCGCCATGCTTTGTTCCGCGCTCGCCCACGCCGCGCTGAGCGAAGGCGCATCCGCCCCGGATATCCGGGCAACTGCATCGCTCGCCGGAAAGGCGTTCGATTATTCGCTGGCGCAGAACCTGCGCAAGGGCCCGGTGGTGGTGTACTTCTATCCATCTGCCTTCACGCAGGGCTGCAATCTCGAAGCGCATACGTTTGCCACGCGCATCGACGACTTTGCGGCAGCTGGTGCCTCGGTGGTCGGCGTGTCCTTGGATGGGATCGAGCGCCTCAACGCCTTCTCGGCCGACCCGGACTACTGCGCCGGCCGCCTGGCCGTGGCGTCGGATGCCAATGGCAGCATCGCCCGGGCCTACCAGCTCAATGTTCGCGATACACCTGCCGGCCGCAAGGACACGCGCGGTAACGAGATCGACCATGGCTTGGCCGAGCGCACGACCTTTGTCGTCGGGGTCGATGGCCGCATCGTCGCCTCGCTGGGTGGCTTGAACCCTGTGCAGAACGTCGAGCGCGCGCTGGAGGTGGTACAGGGGCTGGCGCATGCGAAGTAGGTGGTCGCTGCTCGTGCTGGCCGTGCTGCTGATCGCGGCGGCTTCCCATGTGCTAGGTGCGAGCCTGTTCAGTTTCGATGTGTGGATGCGCAAGGTCGATCACCGCAGCATCGACGTTCAGCACGCCATCGCCGCGCACGACCCAGCTTCCGCTGGCGTGGCGGCGCAAGACCTGGAAACGCTCTACGACCAGATGGCGCAGTACCTGGACGAGCACGACCTGGCCGCTGCAGCCGCCCTGGCGCGTGACGACGTGGCGCGTGCGCAGGCAATACAACAGCGGCTGGCGCAGGCCGACTATGAGGCGGCCGAACAGCAAGCCGTCGCCATTACACAGGGCTGCAACGGCTGCCATCGTCGCTATCGCCCGCTGGATTGAGCACTAACTATCACCGAAGACCCATATGGAGAATGCAATGAAGCAAACGTCGATTCTGAAATACGCGCTGGCCTTGCTGCCGCTGTTGGGCTCGCTATATGCCATCGCGGATGCACCCAAGCCCGAGCAGGTCATCAAGTGGCGGCAGTCGACATTCCAGACGGTCGCCTGGGAAACGGGGCGTATCAAAGCCTCGCTCGACGGCCAATTCAACAAGGACGAGGTGAGTAAGGCCGCGGCAGCCATTTCGGCCATCGCCAATTCCGGCCTGAGCGGATTGTTCGCGCCCGGCAGCGACACAGGGAAAGGCTTCCACGACACGTCAATCAGCGCGGATGCGTTCAGCAATACACCGCACCTGGCCGAACTCGCGGGCAACTTCGCGAAAGAAGCGGCAGAGCTGAATCGTATCGCCGCTGCGGGCGACCAGAGTGGCATCAAGGATCAGTTCGGGCGCCTGACCAAGACCTGCAAAGCCTGCCACGACGACTTCAAGCGGAAGGACTAGGCCAGGGGTACGCGATATGAAGCTTGAAGCCCGGCATCTCCACTACGCGCGCGGCGAGCGTACCCTGTTCGAGGACCTGGATCTCGGTATCGAGGTCGGACAAGCGTTGTGGCTGCGCGGCGCCAATGGCTGTGGCAAGACCAGCCTGATGCGCGTGCTGGCCGGCTTGGCCGTGCCGCTGGCCGGCGAGGTGCGCTGGCAGGGGCGGTCGATTACGCGTCAGCGCGGCGAATACGCCCGTTCCTATATCTACCTAGGACATGCGGCAGGTCTCCACGATGATTTGAGTGCCATCGAAAACCTGCTGTTTGCTGAGGCAGGTGCGGGCCGCCGTTGCGGCTATGCGGCCGCGCGTACCGCATTGGGAAAGGTAGGGTTAGGTCAGGTGGCGGAATTGCCCGTACGGCAATTCTCTCAAGGCCAGCGTCGCCGCGCCGCACTGGCGCGCCTAGTACTGCCCAATGCGCCCGCTTTATGGTTGTTGGACGAGCCGTTCAGCGCACTCGATCAGCAGTCGGTCGAGGGGCTGACTGGCGTGCTCGATAGCCATCTCGCGAACGGCGGCATGCTCGTCTACACGACGCACCAGCCGATTGCGCTGCGTGGTACGGCGGCCGAGCTCAAACTGGGCGCGGCATGCTAGGCAGCTTCCTGATCATTGTCCGGCGTGAGGTGCTGTTGGCCGTGCGGCACCCGATGGACGTCGTCATGCCGCTGCTGTTCTTCCTGCTGGTTGTCAGCCTGTTTCCGCTCGGCCTGGGCGGGCAGGGCGGCCAGTTGCGCGATCTGGCACCCGCCGTGCTGTGGGTCGCCGCACTGCTGGCCACGTTGCTGTCGTTGCCGCGGCTGTTTGCGCAGGACCACGCCGACGGAACGCTCGATCAGTGGGTGTTCAACGGCGACGCCCTGCCGATGATGGTACTGGGCAAGCTGGCGGCACACTGGCTGCTGTGCGGGCTTCCGCTGGCCCTGCTGGCACCGCTCTATGCAGTCCAGTTTAGGCTTGGCACCGCTTCGGCCTGCACGCTGGCAGCGGGCCTGCTGTTGGGCACACCTGTGTTGAGCTGCCTCGGCGCAGTCGGTGCTGCGCTTACGTTGGGCGCACGCGGTGGCGGCGTGTTGCTGGCGCTGCTAGTGCTGCCCCTCTATGTACCGGTGCTGATCTTTGGTGCAGGGGCCGCGCGCGATGGCGCTGCTGCAGCGAGTGGGCCGGCTCTGTTGCTGCTTGGCGCCATGTTCGCGGCTGCTGCAGGCCTGGCTCCATGGGCGACTGGCGCAGCATTGCGCATCGCCCTGGAATGATGTTGGAACGGAATATCCCCGCCGTGACTGATACGCAACCCAATATCGGCCGCGTCAACTGGTTCCGCTTTGCGGCACCGCCGGCGGCCTATGCCCTTGCCGGCCAACTCGTGCCTTGGCTGGCGGCAGTCGCCACTGTGCTGACCATCCTTGGCTTGTATCTTGGTCTATTCGTTGCGCCCACTGATTTCCAGCAGGGCGACGCCTACCGCATCCTATTCGTCCACGTACCGGCTGCCTGGCTGTCGATGCTGCTATACGTGGCCATGGCTGGGTGGGCGGGCGTTGGCCTGGTCTGGAATACGCGGGTGTCCGCCATGATGGCGCAGGCGCTGGCACCGACGGGTGCGCTATTTACCGTGCTTGCCCTGCTGACGGGCGCACTGTGGGGGCGGCCCACCTGGGGTGCGTGGTGGGTTTGGGATGCACGGCTCACGTCCGAACTGCTATTGCTATTCCTGTACATGGGCTACCTCGCCCTGCGCGCCGGCTTCGACGACGTACGCCGGGCCGATCGTGCCAGCGCACTGCTTGCCCTGATTGGGGTCGTCAATGTCCCTGTAATCTATTTCTCGGTGCAGTGGTGGAACACCCTGCACCAGGGCGCAACGATCCGCCTTACCCATACCTCGATGGCGCCGAGCATGCTGGCGGCCCTCCTGTTGACCACCTTCGGCCTGTGGGCCTACGCGGGCGCGACGGTATTGCGGCGCTTGCGTTGTATCTTGCTGGAACGCGAACGGCGTAGCGCTTGGGTTGCAGCACTGGGGGCGACGGCATG
>JAFAKZ010000177.1 GCA_019234745.1 Burkholderiales bacterium | reverse complement strand
CACATCGTTCGGCAGCGGCAGTGCGGGTGGCAGGTTTGCCAGCGTAGGCAGTGTCAGCCCGCTGGCGCTGACTTCACCGCCACGCGGTCCGAATTTGATGCTAGCGCGGCTTCCGTCGAGCAGCTTGCCGCCGGCGGCCGTCAGCTTAAGCTCCGTCAGATCGAGGTTCGCCACGTCGCCGTGGTCCCGCCAGCGCACCTTGCCGGAAAGCGCTGACACATCGAGCGGCTGCAGTTCGGGCGCAAGGCGCAGGCTGGCATCGTTGAGCTCCAGCCTGCCATCCATGGCCATCGCACGCGTCCCCACGAAATCGAGATCGAGTGAAAGCTTGCCGTGGCCTCGCCGTACGTCGATTGGGTAGCGCAGCCACTGCCCCCAGGCCGCCAAGTCGACATTGCTGAGCGCCGTGCTTACCGAACCGTGCCAGCGGTCGAAATGGGAAAGATTATCGCCGCGCCAGCTGGCCTGGACGGTAAAGCCCGATGCCAAGGGCGCGGGTGGGCGGGCCGTGAGCGTAAAGTCGTGCCAGCCAAACAGGTGGTTCGACATAGTAAAGCTGACATGCTCAAGCACGAGCGGTGGCGCATTGACGCTGGCGTCGCGCCAGCTGATGCGGCCGTCCACTATGGCAATGCTGTGCTGGCGCAGAATCCAGTTGCCCAGGCCGCTGTCCTGCTTGCTTTCGTTCAGCGGAATGTCGGCCAGGCGCAGCGTGCCGTCCGCGTCACGTGTCAGTTCTAGATCGGGCGCCACTGCCGTCAGATCATCGAAGCGGATATCGCCCAGCACCATTGGCCACCACGATAGCGTAGCGTCGGCGCGTTTCAGCGTGAGCGCGGGGCGGCCGTCCTCGTGTTTGAGGGCCAGGTCGCTGAAACTGAGGTAGGGTTGACCGAGACGCCAGCCGCCCGTTACCGAACCGATCTCCACTGGACGGCCCACGCGCTGGCTCAACTCGGCGACCAGCCGAGGCCGGTAGGTATCGAGATGCGGAAACAGCCACCATTGCAGCCAAGCCGCCGCCGCGCCCCACACCAGCATGATGGCGGCGGCGATCCAGATCAGCGCGCGCCCATGCCAATGGGCCACGCGCAGGCATATGCGCCTGAGCAGGATGAGGCGCGCGCGCACTGGATGATGGACGACATGAGACATGGGGGATTTGCCGCAGGACAGCTTAGAATGGGGGAAGGATTTTAGCGTTGACGCACTCCCTTCGTCTCCCGCAGCTTGCCAACGTTCCACATTTTTACGACAAGACATGATTGAACGTCTCGAATCCGCCGTCCGCCACAGCCGCTATCTGCAGCGCCTGTTCGCCGCCAAGCCAGCACTGGCCGAACGCACCATGGCCTCGCTCGACACCCCGTTCACGCGCGACGAGATGGAAGCCATGCTGGCGCCAGGCCTCGATGACGCCACCCTGAAAGGCCTTCTACGCGAACTCCGCCAGACCGTGATGGCTCGGCTGTTCTGCCGAGACCTCGCGGGGCTGGCAAACTTGAACGAGGTGATGGAGACCACGAGCGACCTGGCCGAAGTAGCGATCCTGGCCGCCTTGGAATGCGTGACTCGGCCCGACGAACGGCACGGACAGCCAATCGGCAGCGAATCGGGCCAACCGCAGCGGCTAATCGTGGTCGGCATGGGCAAGCTGGGCGGTCGCGAGCTCAACGTATCAAGCGACATCGACCTGATCTTCGTCTACCCGGAAGACGGCGAAACGGACGGGCCTCGGCCTATCACGAACCACGAATGGTTCGCCCGCGCCGGCAAACGCCTGATCGCGCTCATCAACGACGTGACAGCCGACGGCTTCGTCTTCCGCGTCGACATGCGCCTGCGCCCCTATGGCGACGCAGGCCCACTCGTGTCGAGCTTCGCGGCGCTGGAGAACTACTTGCTGACGCAAGGCCGCGAATGGGAGCGCTATGCCTGGATCAAGGGCCGCGCCATCACCGACCAGCGCGGCGTGTACGGCCCCAGCGGCCCGGCCGGCTTGGGCGGCGACGAGGCGTCCCTGATGGCGCTTGTCACGCCCTTCGTCTACCGCAAATACCTGGATTATGGCGCCTACGCCTCGATGCGTGATCTGCACGGCCAGATTCGGCGGGAAGTGGCACGGCGCGACCTGGCCGACAATATCAAGCTCGGGCCGGGCGGGATTCGCGAGATCGAATTCATTGCGCAGGTGTTCCAATTGATCCGCGGCGGGCGCCGCCCCGCCCTGCGCATCCGCCCCACCCTCACCGTGCTGGCTGACCTGGTCGCCATCGGCCAACTCGAAGCGGCAGCCGTAGCGGAACTGAGCGCGGCCTATGTCTACCTGCGCAACCTGGAGCACAGGCTGCAGTATCTCGACGACGGCCAGACGCAGATGCTGCCAAGCGGCGACGCCGACCGTGCCCTGGTTGCCGAAAGCATGGGCCAGCGCGACTGGCCGGCCTTTCTGGCGGTATTGGACAAGCACCGTAACGCGGTGGCGCGGCATTTCGAGCTGGTGTTCGCCCTGCCCCAGGCGGAAGGTGACGCCGTACATCCGCTGGCAGGGGTCTGGCTGGGCATTGCCGACGGGCAGAACGCCTCCGAGCGCCTGGCTGCGCTGGGTTACGCCGACCCTGCTGAGGTGGAGCGCCAGCTCGCTACCATCGCTCAGAGCAACCGCTACCAGACGCTGGCCGATCGCAGTCGGCGCAGGCTCGATGCGCTGATCCCTCCCATCGTCGAGGTGGCTGCGCGCCAACCGCACCCAGACGCTACCATCAAGCGCATCCTGCGCTTCCTCGACGCGATCAGCCGGCGCGAATCCTACCTGGCCCTGCTGGCCGAACACCCGCAGACGCTCAATCGCCTCGCCATCCTGCATAGCGCCAGCCCCTGGGTGGCCGACTATCTGCACCGCCACCCCATCCTGCTCGACGAACTACTCGACGCGCGCCTGCTATACGCGCCGCCCGAGTGGCCCAAGCTGGGCGAGCAGCTGCGTGCCGATCTGGCGAGCCACAATGGCGACGCCGAAGTGGAAATGGACGTGCTGCGCGACTTCCAGCACCAGCAGATCTTCCACCTGGTAGCCCAGGACCTGGCGGGCCAGTGGTCGCTGACGACCCTGTCCGACCATCTGTCGGATCTGGCCGACCTCGTCCTTTCCGTTGCACTGGAACGCAACTGGGCCGAGCTGCCGGGCAAGCACCGCGAGCAGCCGGCCTTCGCCATCATCGGCTATGGCAAACTGGGCGGGAAAGAACTCGGTTACGCCTCGGACCTGGACCTGATCTTCCTCTATGACGACGCAGACCCCGATGCGGCAG
Source organism: Burkholderiales bacterium (assembly GCA_019234745.1). Taxonomy (GTDB): domain Bacteria; phylum Pseudomonadota; class Gammaproteobacteria; order Burkholderiales; family Chitinimonadaceae; genus JAFAKZ01. The sequence continues at coordinate 2,296 of JAFAKZ010000177.1, read as the reverse complement.
AACGCTATGCCAAGCTGGGGCGGCGCATCATCACCTGGCTGTCCACGGTGACGGCGGCCGGCACGCTGTACGAGGTGGACTTGCGCCTACGCCCCAACGGCGCATCGGGCCTCCTGGTATCGAGCGTTGCCGCATTCGAGCAATACCAGCGCGAAAATGCCTGGGTATGGGAGCACCAGGCGCTGACGCGGGCACGTTTTGCGGCGGGCGACCGTGCCATCGGTCAGCAGTTTGAGGACATCCGCAAGGCCATCCTGTCGCAGCGCCGGGACCGCGCCAAGCTGTCCGAAGAAGTAGCCGGTATGCGCGAGAAGATGCTGGCCACGCACCCGCCCAAGGCCGACGACGTGAAGCATCTGCGCGGTGGATTGGTGGATGTGGAATTTATCGTGCAATACCTCGTCTTGGCACACGGCGCCCAGCATGCGGCCCTGCTGGCCAATAGCGGCAATATTGCGCTCTTGGGCGTAGCAGCTGCTGCCGGGCTGATCCCGACCGGTTTGGCCGAGGATGCGCAGCAGGCATACCGTGCGTTGCGCGACCTGCAGCACAAGGAGCGGCTGGACGGCTCGCCACCGGAGGAAGCAGCACTTGCTGCCGTAGCGCCCTACTGCGAGGCCGTGCGCAACCTCTGGCGCCTGGTATTTGACTGATACTCCCCCCGGCTGTCGCGTTTGCAGTACAGCCGGGGCTGATTTCGCCCGCCCGCCTTGCCCCCTGCCTATCGGCGCGTAAGATGGCTCCCGCTTGCGGTTTACCCGCGCTCATATCGGATACCACTTATGCGTACCTTGCCCATCGCCCTCGCCATTTCCCTCGCCCTGTCGCTGGCCCATGCAACGGATGCCGCGCCGAAATATCGCCCCGCTGCCGACATTGTCAAGACCTCGGCCAGCACTGAATGGGCGCCGCTCGATCCGCAGAACACAGTGGTGATGGAAGTGAATGGCCATCAGGTGATCATTGAACTCGCACCGCGCTTCGCCCCCGCCCATGCGGCAAATATCCGCGCACTGGCCCACGAGGGTTACTGGGATGGCCTCGACATCATCCGCGTGCAGGACGGCTACGTCACGCAATGGGGTGACCCAAATGACGACGACAAGGACAAGGCCAAGCCCCTGGGTGCCGCAAAAGCACACATCCCGGCCGAGTTCTCCATTTCCCCCAAGGGTCTGCCCTTGACCAAGCTCGTCGACCCGGACGGCTGGGCCCAAGAGAGCGGCTTCGTCGACGGCATGCCGGTGGCAGCCGATCCTGCCAAGGACAAGGCCTGGATTCCACACTGCTACGGCGTGATAGGTGCTGGGCGCGGCGATGCAGAAGACAGCAGCACAGGTGCGAGCTTGTACGTAATCATTGGCCAGCCGGCCCGGGCGCTGGATTTGAACATCACGGTCGTCGGCCGCGTGCTGCAGGGCATGGAGGCCCTATCGGCACTGCCCCGTGGCACGGGTGATATGGGCTTCTACGAGAAGCCGGAGCAATACGTGCCGATCAAGCGTGCACGGCTACTGGCCGACATCCCAGAGAAGGAAAGGCCAGCGTTGGAGATGATGAAGACGGACAGCGCTTCCTTCAAGGAAATACTGGAATCGCGTCGCCACGCGACGAACAAATGGATCGTGCATAGCCCGGAATTCACCGATGTGTGCCACGTGACGGTGCCGGTGCGGACGATTGGAGCGGCGAAGTCCTAGGCGCTAGTCCGTATCACGTAGGTTGGGCTGAGCTCCGCGAAGCCCAACAAGCGCGGTTGATACGTGGAACAGTGTTGGGCTTCGCGGAGCTCAGCCCAACCTACATTGACTGACCGACAACTCGCGCTGCGCTCAATGCGCCAATAAACGCGTTATTCCCGCGAAGGCGGGAATCCAGTGCGGTACCAGGGATTTAACCGAGCGCTGAGCGACCTTCGGCCGCTACTGGGCTCCCGCCTGCGCGGGAGCGACGGCAATACGGGATTTGCTTGTAGTCAAGCCGCCCCAAACACCCGCTCGCGCAGTTTGTGCAACTGGTCGCGGAACTGCGCGGCCTTCTCGAACTCCAGGTTCTTGGCGGCATCCAGCATGGCCTTCTCGACACGCTTGAGCTCCTTCGCCAGTGCCTTTTCATCCATGTCCTCGAGTTCCATGCGCGCCTTGCGCTGCAGGCGTGCGGCTTGCGCGTCTTCCTCGTTGTAGACGCCGTCGATAATGTCCTTGATGCGCTTCTGCACGCTCTTGGGCGTGATGCCGTTCGCTTCGTTGAAGGCCATCTGCTTGGCACGCCGGCGTTCCGTCTCGTCGATGGCGCG
>JAFAKZ010000149.1 GCA_019234745.1 Burkholderiales bacterium | reverse complement strand
CTGCGCCAGATCGTCACCAACGCCGGCGACGAAGCCAGCGTGGTCGTGAACAAGGTGCTGGAAGGCAAGGGTAACTTCGGCTACAACGCCGCGACCAGCGAGTACGGCGATATGGTTGAAATGGGCGTCCTGGATCCGACCAAGGTGACGCGTTCCGCCCTGCAACACGCTGCTTCCGTGGCTAGCTTGATGCTGACGACGGACTGCATGGTGGCCGAACTGCCGAAGGAAGATGCGCCGGCTGCTGGTGGTATGGGCGGCATGGGCGGCATGGGCATGGACATGTAATCCAGCTCAGGCAACTAGCTTCATCAAAAACCCCGCTTCGGCGGGGTTTTTGTTTGCAGGCCTTGGCAACGGAATCCGTCCGAGTCTGGGCGCGATACCGCTTGTCGCGTACTTGCTCATGCTTCTTATTGAGCATTGCCACACGTGGCGCAGCACCGCCGCGACATACCCCTTATAGGTAAAGGGCGCCGAGCCAACCAGGTGAACGCGCTGACACGCCATGTCATTCGGCAGCAAGAATTTTCCGGACAAGAATTCTCGATAAAACCTACCTCCTTGGGCGGGATTTCTTTGTTGCGTATACACGCAAAACATATTGCGATGTCATGAAACTCGTCATTGCTACGTTGCATTTGCTACGCAGATAGAGTTAAATGCCGTAGAGGCACAAAATGCGATAGGCAATTGTGCTTGATAATGAATGAGTTCCAGCTGTTTGTTCACCAAGGAAATTAACTGTGGCCAGCCTCAGTCAGTTGCGAAGAGAAAATTCGATCAGCCTCCTCTACGGCTTGTTTATCCTGGGGTTTGCGCTGCTGTTGGCAGCCTGCGGCGGCCCCAATGCCGTGTCGGCGACTGGCACGACGCCAACCCCCACGCCGCAGCCGGCTTCGGTGAGCGTGGTAGCCAGCAGCGCCCAGCTTAATTCGGACGGCAAGACGCCAGTCACGCTCACCGTGCTCGTGAAGGACGCCAACAACGCGGCCATGAACGGCCAGGCGGTTACCTTGTCCGCCGATAGCGGCGTTATTGCAACGTCGTCGTCGACGTCGACGACCGACGCGACGGGCACCATCACGGCAACGCTGAACACATCTGGCGATCCAACCAGCCGTACCATCAACGTTACCGCCAAATCCGGTTCAGTCAGCGGCAAGACGACTGTCGTCGTATCTGGCAGCACCATCACCGTGGCGGGCGGCAATTCGATCGTGCAGAACAGCAGTACAACGCTGACCATCAAGGTGGCGGATTCCAGCGGCAATGCCGTCGCCAACACCGCGCTAAGCGTCAAGTCCAGCCAAGGCAATACCTTGGCTGCGGGCGGTACGACGGGCACGGGCAGCATATCCGCGACGACCAATAGCCTTGGCGTTGTCGCGGTGACGGTGACTGGGGTCACAGCGGGCGCCGACACGCTTACCTTCAGTGCAGTGGGTCTGCAGCAGACTTTCGTGCTTCAGGTAAGTAGTCAGAACTTCTCCATTGCGACCCCAGCGGCTAACGCCTCCATTGCCATCAATACAGCGCAGACGGTGACGGCCAACTGGCAGTCGAATGGTCAGCCCGTAGTAGGTCAGACGGTTAGTTTCACCACGACCCGAGGCACGGTGTCGCCGACGTCGGCCACGACGGACGGCCACGGTAATGCGAGTACGACCATCCAGTCCTCGGGTGCGGGTGTCGCAACAATCCAGGCCTCCGCTATCCAGACCGTGAACGGTAGCCAGCAGGTTGCGGCTGTCGCGACGCAAGCAGTGAACTTCCTTGCTACATCGGTCGCCCGCGTGGATGTTCAGGCCGACAAGACGATCCTGCAGATTTACAAGCCGAGCAATCCGGGCAGCGTCGCCACGCTGACGGCGGTGGTGCGTGACAGTGCCAACAACTTGGTGCAGGGCGCCGAGGTTGATTTCACCGCGGTGGACAGCACGGGTGGCAAGCTGAGCTCGCCGTCGTCCGTGACGGATTCGACCGGTACGGCGACGGTGACCTACACGGCAGGTACGATCAGCAGTGCATACAACGGCGTCGTGATTACCGCTACGGTGTCGAACCTGAACGGCGTTCCGGTCGCGACCCCGGTCAACAGCGTGACGGACTTGACTGTCGGCGCACAGGCGCTGTTCTTGCGTATGGGTGCTTCGAACACGCTTACTTCGCCGACGAGCAATACCTATGGCGAAGTGTTCACCGTGGTCGTTACCGACGCGGCCGGCAACCCGGTGCAAAATGCCACCGTACAGTTTAAGTGGGTGCCCAGGACGTACGGCAAGGGTATCTTGATCGCGACGCCGACCGCCTGGGTCGCGCAGCCGTCTACGGTCTGCGCAAGCACGGATACCAATCAAAACGGCATTCTCGATCCGGGTGAAGACGTCAACGGTGCCGGTCAGCTGACCCCGGGCAATGTGGCAAGTATCACGCCCTCTGCCACGACGGATGCCTCAGGCCTTGCGACGGCAACGTTGATTTGGCCGAAGGAATACGCGTACTGGGTCAACGCCGACATCCGGGCGACCGTGCAGGTGGGCGGAACCGAAGGTCAGGCGTCCATCCAGAACTACCCTTTGGTGGGTACGACGTCCGATTTCGGCAACATCAATCAGTTCCCGCCCGCAGCCACGGCGTCGGTCCTCGAATACACGCTGACGAAGACCGCGGTAGCGACGTCGTCGTACTATTCCGTGACCCCGACACCGGCGTGTACCGATCCGACGCAGCTCTATAATTTCGCCGCCTCGTGCGACATTACCGACGCTGCGAACTGGGTGAAGGGCGGGCTCGACCAGCATTCGCCGTCACCGGTCACCACCACCACGACAAGCACCACCACGTCCTTGACGGTGATTGCGCAGCCGGCTCCGAGCAACACGCTGACCGACTCGCTGAACCCATGCGTGCAGCATAACTCCTCGTTCGGCTATTGCCTGAACGAGGTGAAGACAGCGACGACCTATTCCAGCTCGTCCGCGGTGAGTCCGGTGCCGGCAAGCCCGTTCGGTTTCGACGGCAGCTGCTTCGACACCAAGTAATTCTGTACCGTCAGTAGTTTGTTCGGTAGGGCCGCCCGGAAAACAGGCGGCCTTTCTTATAGCGCCGCCTTCCCGCTACGGCCGGAGTATCCTCAGCCATGACCCAAAGAAAACGCCCGACATTGTCGGGCGTTTTCTTTGCTACGGGTGACCGCGCAGTCGTTCGTACGCGTCAAGCTTGCGGATGGGCCCGCTCGCGCTCGTCCACCAGTCGGTTCAGGGCCGACAAGTAGGCCTTGGCCGATGCGACGATGATATCCGTGTCGGCGCCCTGACCATTCACCACGCGGCCATCGCGCGCCAGACGCACCGTTACTTCACCCTGGCTATCCGTGCCCATGGTGACTGCATTCACCGAATACAGCTGCAGGTCAGCGCGGCTCAGAGCGACCAGTTCGATGGCCTTGAAGGTGGCATCAACGGGGCCGGAACCCTGCGCTTGTACGTGCTTCTCCGCGCCGTTGTCGTTGATCACCAGCTGCGCCACGGGCAACTCGCCCGTTTCCGACACGGCCTTGAGTGACACCAGCTTGTAGCGCTCTTCGTCGAAGTGAGAGTGGTCTTCCACCACCAAGGCGCGCAGGTCTTCATCGAAAATCTCGCGCTTCTTGTCGGCCAGGTCCTTGAAGCGGGCGAAGGCGGCGTTCAGCGCTTCTTCGCTGTCGGGCAGGATACCCAGTTCGTCCAGACGTGTGCGGAAGGCGTTGCGGCCGGAGAGCTTGCCCAGCGTCAGCTTGTTGTGCGTCCAGCCCACCGACTCGGCGCTCATGATTTCATATGTTTCGCGGTGCTTGAGCACGCCATCCTGGTGGATGCCGGATTCGTGTGAGAAGGCGTTGGCGCCCACCACGGCCTTGTTCGGCTGCACGGGGTAGCCCGTGATGGCAGAAACGAGTTTGGAGGAGGGCACGATCTGCGTCGTGTCGATACGCGTTTCCAGGCCGAATATGTCGCGGCGCGTACGGATCGCCATCACGACTTCTTCCAGCGAGGCGTTGCCGGCACGTTCGCCCAGGCCGTTGATCGTGCATTCCACCTGGCGCGCACCGCCCATAACGGCTGCGAGCGAGTTGGCCACGGCCATGCCCAGGTCGTTGTGGCAGTGCGTGGACCAGATCACCTTATCCGAATTCGGCACTTTCGCGATCAGCTCGCGCATGCGCTCGCCCCATAGGGCGGGGATGCTGTAGCCGACCGTGTCGGGCACGTTGATGGTCTTGGCGCCGGCCTGGATCACGGCATCGAATATGCGTACGAGGAAATCCAGCTCGGAGCGCACCGCATCTTCCGCGGAGAATTCGATATCGTCCGTATACTCACCGGCCAGCTTCACGGCCGCCACAGCCGCCTCGACCACCTGGTCGGGGTGCATGCGCAGCTTCTTCTCCATATGGATGGGGCTGGTCGCGATAAACGTGTGGATGCGGCCGGAGCGGGCGGGCTTGATGGCCTCGCCGGCGGCGCGCACATCGCGCTCGTTGGCGCGCGCCAGCGAACAGATGGTCGATTCCTGCACTGCCTCGGCAACGGCGCGGATGGCGTCTGCGTCGCCCGGGCTGGCTGCGGCAAAGCCTGCTTCGATGATGTCGACGCCCAGGCGTTCGAGCTGCTTCGCAATGCGAATCTTCTCGTCCTTGGTCATCGATGCGCCGGGGCTTTGTTCGCCGTCGCGCAAGGTCGTGTCGAAAATATAGAGCCTGTCGCTCATGATGTGTCTCTCCGTTGAAAATGCGGGCGGTATCTGCTTGTGGCAGCTACCTGAAATCAGTTGGCCGGTCGGACCAAGCTCATCGTGCATTCGTCCCCCGCGGGGCTGGTGCCGGCAAAGCCGAAGCGCGCGAGGAAACGATAAGCTTGCACGTCATCGGCCGGAATCTCAAGTTGGACTTTAACCATCCCCTTTGATTCCGCCTGCGCCAGCGCCGCCACGACAAGGGCAGAGCCAATGCCACGGCCGCGGAAACCTGCCGCCACGCCGCCCGTCATCTGGCCCCCGCTTGCATCGTCACCCGGCACGATATTGCACCAGCCCACCACCTCGTTTGCCACGATGGCAACGAACTGCGGGTGGCCTGCCGACAGATTGCTCAGCACCACTTCCAACGTACGGTATAGCGGCTCCCCTGCGGTGTGGACCAGTGCTTTGCGCACGAGGTGATAGCCGGGAACATGGATGGCTTCGGTAGGCTGGATGCGGTACATCGCTTTTCCTTTCTGTCGTTGTCGGAGCACCAGGCAACAAAAAAGCCGCCGGGCGTTTGCCGGGCGGCTTTTCGTGCTGTGTTCCTTATCGCATCGTCAACAGACGTGCTCCAGCGCCGGCCCGGTGGGGTCGTTGGCTAGTAGCAGTAGGACGGATTGGCGGATCGAGAACATGGCTCAGAGACTATCGGGCGATGATTGCGGCTGTCAAGCCTTCTTTTGCGGCTTGAGCATCTGCCAGACTGTGTAGACATAGCCCGACACGCCATAGGACACGAACAGCGCGAACAGCGCCACGGGTGGGTGATAGGCGATGGC
>JAFAKZ010000445.1 GCA_019234745.1 Burkholderiales bacterium | reverse complement strand
CATATCGAGCGCGTTGTTGCTGGCGGCACCGTCGGTACCGATGCCTACATTGACGCCCGCAGCCAGCATGGCGGGGATGCGCGCGATGCCTGAGGCGAGCTTGAGGTTGCTGGCCGGGTTGTGCGCAATGTGTACGCCGTGCTGGGCGAGGATGGCGACTTCTTCGTCATTGGCGTGCACGACGTGGGCGGCGACCAGATTGGGGCCGAGCACGCCCAGGTGGCGCAGGCGCTCGATGGGCCGCACGCCGTACTGCGCCAGGCTGTCCGTGATTTCCTGCTGGGTTTCGTGGATATGGCAATGAATCGTCACATCGAGCTGTTCTGCCAACATCACCACCTTGCGGAAGGTGTCGTCCGATACCGTATAGGGCGCGTGCGGGGCGAGGCTGAAGCTGACGAGCGATTCGCCGCGGAAGCGGTCGCGGGCGGCCAGCGCCTTGCTGATGTAATCGTCCGCACCCACGCCGTAGGCGGTGGGGAATTCCAGGATCGACGCTCCGACGACGGTGCGCATGCCTGCCTGTAGGCCGGCGCGCGCCACAGCGTCGTGGAAGAAGTACATATCGTTGATCGTGGTCGTACCGCCGCGCAGCATCTCGGCCATGGCGATGAGCGTACCATCGAATACGAACTCGTCCGATATATGCCGCTTTTCGGCCGGCCAGATATGGTTATGCAGCCAGTCCATCAGGGCGAGGTCGTCGGCCAGGCCGCGTAGCAGCGTCATGGCGGAGTGGCCGTGCAGGTTGACGAAGCCGGGCAGCAGGGCATGATTGGCCAGGTGCAAGTGTGGCACGTCGGCGTAGCGCGTACGGGCCTCGGATGCCGGCAGAATGGCGGCGATGCGCTCGCCTTCGATCAATAACGCATGGTCTTCGAGCACCGTGCCACGCGGTTCGATTGGGATCAACCAGCGGGGGAGCAGCAGGGTGCGAGTCATGGTGTGGGCGGCAAGTGGAATTAGCCCGCGATTCTAACAAGCATCGCGTGACAGTGCTTTGACTTTGGCGCTGTGGCCGCTCAGCCTTCCGTTCGTAGCAGGCGTCGGGCCAGGAAACGTGCGGGGTCGACAGCGAGGACCAGGTCGCGTTCCAGCGGCAATGGCTCGCCGGCTATTTGGCTCGCGACCAGGTCGGCAAGCAAACCGCACCAAAGCAGGCCGCGCGCACCGAAGCCCGTGAGGGCGTATAAGCCTGCCAGGCGCGGGGCGCGGTGCAGGCTGCCGGCGTGTTTCACTTCAAACAGGGCCGGGTCGGCCAGCTGGCCGGCGATCGGTAGGCGGTCGACGGTATTGGGGCGGGCGCAGCGGCGGCCATCCAAGGTCGACGGGTCGATGACCTTTGCGCCTAGCAGCATCTGGTTACGCAATGCCAGATTCGCGGCATGTGCGTCGGTCGAGGCTTGCTCGGCAGCGACCGAACCCAGGCAGGCCTTACCGTCGTGGGCCGGCGTCAGATACCCGCCTCCGCATACGACCGTTTGGACACCTTCAACGGCTTGCGCGGGCAGATGCGTTACGACACGTACGTCGCTGCTTACCTCAAGCTCCGGGGCGAGGCGCGTGGCGTCAGCCGCGTTGGCAAGGATCACCACGGGCGCGCGTGCGAGTTCCTCGCCTGCGTCGTCGACGGCGATCCACTCGCCGTCGGCATGTTTCAAGCGTGATACCGCTGCACCATAACGGATTGCGGCGTGGGATACCTCGAGCAGGCTCGTTACCAAGGAGGTGGGTCTCAGCCAACCGGCCTTGGGGAACCACAAGCCGGCGTCGCGCACTGGTACGCCAGCAATCTTGCTGGCTGTGCCCTGATCGACCGATCGGACGAATTCAGCTGGGAACGCGTGCTCGGATGTGAGCGCCAAGAACCGCTCGGCCTCGTTTGCGTCCCGTGCCAATTGCAAGGCACCGCATTGCCGCCAGATGATGTCGGGAATTCGCTCGAACCAGCGCATGCCATGGAAGAAGCAGGCGCGCGCCAGCCTGGCTTGCAGGTTATCGTCGACCGATACAACCGGTCGATAGGCGCCAATGTGGTTGCCGGACGCCCCCTGAGCTGCCGCCGCTTCACGTTCCAGTATGGTGACGTGCCAGCCGCGCCGGGCCAGGCGCTCGGCCATCGCCGCACCTGCCATGCCGGCGCCGATTACGATGGCGTGGCGGTCTTGAGGCTCGTTCAGCTCGGGGCGAGGGCCTCGGAAGGTCCCGACCAGCATCTGCCGCTTTCGTCCGAAGCCTGGACGTTTCTTGACGACGAATCCAGCATCCGTGAGCGCACGCCGCACCTCTCCCGCCACCGTATAGGTCGCT
>JAFAKZ010000306.1 GCA_019234745.1 Burkholderiales bacterium | reverse complement strand
GAGGCGCCATCCTTTAGCACTTCCACACGGTCGATGGCGGAGATTGGAATGGCACTCAGGTCTACGCCGGCGCCATTAAAGGCATAGTTGGCCAGGCGGCGGCCATCGAGCAGCACGAGCGTAGAGGCGGCGCCCAGGCCGCGCAGGCTGGCGCCGGCAAAGCCGTGCTGGGTTGCACCGTCGCTGATCGACAGGCCCTGCGAGAAGGCGGCCGTATTCGAGGAAATCTGGCTCAGCAGTTCGGCCGCGCTGGTCGCGCCGGACTTGTCGATGTCCTCGCGCTTGAGCGTCTGTACGGGCAGCGCTTCCTGCGCATTGATGCGCTTGATCGAAGAACCGGTGACCTCGATCTTTTCGTCCTTGTTACCCTCCCCTTCGGCATGGGCCGCCAGGCTGACTGCACCCAAAGAGAAAGCAATCAATACTGCGCTCGTCAGCCGCGACAACGCGAGCTGATCCGAGGGAAACAACTCCTTGCGCAAAGCAGGCATACCGTCATCCTCGTGAGAAGGTTTGGAATTTGAATACCGCTGCAACAGTACCGAAATAAACAAGACGCTGCCAATATCGCGCCACATTGTGTTCTTCCCGTATTGACTTTAAGTTGCAGGCACGCCACTTGAGCCGCTATGTGTTTGATTTATCGGGATGCGACATATTGTTCTTGTGGTTCGACGGACCCGGCTCGCGTCCGGTGAAAAGTGCACCAAAATTACCGCGCATTTTCCAAATTGCCGTCTATTCACACACCGCGATTTGGCAATAGCGAACTGGGCATTTATCGTCAACTTGTCCAGTCAAGCTGCCGTGAGCGACATGGGGTGAATTTCTTAGAAAACAATGCGGAATGCACACAATATCGCCGTCAACAGCGCACCGAAAACCGCTTGAATCGCCCTCTGGCGCCGATTGGTATCACAGAGGCAAAGGACAACATGACTACACAAGTAAGGGGGCAAATATTGCGCAATTACTTGGCCAAGGCATAGAAATGCGAACAAAACGTGGCGTGATTTGACCATGCAGCAGCGGATGCTGCATTTACAACACATTTGCAACAGACCGGACAGGATGGATCAGCCAATGGCAGCCCTCGCCTCCCTCTCGCAAATACTCGCCACACTTGAGCCGGTTCTGCACGAAGGCAGCTATGCCTATTGCTGCCTAGCCGATTCCGCCGCACTGCCGATGGCCGACATTCTCGGCCTATTCCGCGAGGCAGAGGGTGTGACAGCGATCGTCAGGGAAGACTTTGCACAAAGCCAAGGCTGGCAGGTGCTGTACCGCGCCGCCTGGATCACCCTCAATGTGCACTCCGACCTCGCCGCCGTCGGTCTGACCGCCGCCTTCGCCGCCGCGCTCGGAGAGCGGGGCATTAGCTGCAACGTGGTGGCTGGCGCCTATCACGACCACCTCTTCGTGCCGGTCGATCGCGCCCACGACGCCATGCAGGCCTTGCGCCGGCTGCAGGACGAGGCCAAGACCTAGAACCGTTTGCGAAAAAAGCGATACACATCAACAACTAAATTAGTTTATACTTATGTGCTTAATCGACATACCCGCAACTCCAAGACACGCTAATTAGAAAGGAATTCTGCAATGGGATATCGTGCCGCCTCCGTCCTGATCGCCCTTGGCATCATGGGCAGCGCAATGGCCGACGAAGTCACGACCAGCATCTGCGAGTACACGAAGCTGAATGACCGCAGCAGCCTGCGCCAGAAGTTGGAAGACGCCAACCTGGACCTGCGTACGACTTACGACGATATCCGTTGCGGTGACAAGTCGCCCCTGCGCGTGGCCGCCGAAAGCGGCGCGACCGACAGCGCTACCTTCATCATCAGCAAGGTGGGCAAGCGCGCCATCACGGCGCAGGACCATGACGGCATGTCGGCCCTGCAATGGGCACAGAAGCGCATGGATTCGGCAGATGCGTCGAGCAAGGCCAAGATTGCCAGCGTGGTCAACCTGATGCAGTCCAAGCTATGAGTGCCGGCGGCTACCTGGTCGCCTGAGTTGCTTGTCCGCGCCGCACTAAGACAAAACGCCCGGTTTGACCGGGCGTTTTGTTTTGTCCTTGCCGCTTGCTGGCGGCAGCGCGCCATTACTCGCCGGCCGTGGCTTCCTGCACTTCCTTGGCGAAGGCGTTGTATTCGTTCACGGCATCATTGCCGGCCTTGAAGGCGGTATCGGCAATGGCCTTTTGTTCCGCCACGAAAGCGTTGATACAGTCCTTGTACTGATTCATATGGCGCTGGAAGGCCTTCGTGGCCAATTCCGACGACAGCGTAAGCTTGTTCGGCACGTCCGGCTTCTCGCACTTGGGCTTGGGGGCGTCGGCAGCAAAGGCGGCGGTGGCAGTGAACGAGGCGATCAGGGCAATAGCGGCGCGCTTCATGGTGGTCTCCATATAGGTATTGGTGGGTACGGGCGCGATTATACGACTTCAAGCGTAATCGCACCTGAACCGCTTGCATATACAGGGCCGTTGTCACCATTTCGACGCAAGGCCGCACCGATCTAGGCACGGCCCTCGCCAGTCGCCTCCCTTGCTAGCAGTTCATTCGGCCTCAACGTCCGCGCGATAAGCGGGGCTGGCGGCCAATTCTCACCTTGATCGGGTAGCGATGCTCGGGCGACCGGTCAGTCACCGTTGCGGGCCGGGGCCTTGTGGGGCGGCCGTCACACAAACGCAGCAGGTGATGAAAATATACCCACGTTCACCGCGAATTTTGTTCATATATTCAATTAAATCCGCTTTATTTTAAGAATATCATTCCGTATATTTGGCAAATCACAAACTTTCATTCCATGCCACAAAATGAGTAGCCGCCAGCGCGAAATCGACCAGCTGGATCGCAAGATCCTCCGAGCCCTGCAGGGCAATGCGCGACTCTCGAATGCCGAGTTGGCCGAACAGGTCGGCCTCTCCACCACGGCGTGCTGGAACCGCACGCGGCAACTGGAGGCGGACGGCTATATCCAGGGCTATGTCGCGCTGATCGACCAGGCCAAGCTGGGCATGACGGATACGGTGCTGCTGGAATTGACGCTGGACCGGCACGACGACAATGCGCTGGCCCGCTTCGGGGAAGCGTTGGCTACGCTGCCCGAGGTGCTGGAGGCCTATCTGGTGTCGGGGGAGTACGACTATCTGGTCAAGGTAGCAGTGGAAGGCACAGCCGGCTACGAGCGCTTCCTGCGCGAGAAACTGTACAAGATAGGCGGCATACGCCACAGCCGCTCCATGTTCGCCCTGCGCTGCATGAAATGGGTGCCGTCGGTGCGGGTGTAGTATGTCGTAGTGCTTTATAGGGCGTCATTCCCGCGAAGGCAGGAATCCAGCGGGGCACTAGATATCGCACCAAGCCGTCGAGCGTCCTGCGGCCGCGACTAGGCTCCCGCCTTCGCGGGAGCGACAGTTACTGGCTAGTTCACCGCATTCCAGCGCTCGATCGCCTGCTTCTTCGTCTCCATCTGCGCGCCGATGACATTGCAGTTGCCGTTGCGGCCGTACTTGGCGCACTGTACCCAGAAACGGTTCGAGCCGGCCTTCATCAACTCACCGGGCGAGCCGCACTTGGCACAGCGTTTCGGTGTGGCTGGCTTATTGTCTGCCATATTCCCTATGCCTCCAGCAGCGCATCGAGCGCTTCGGCCGCCATGCTCGGTACGAACTCGACAATGCTGTATTCAGCCACGCCTGCGATGCTGAACGGGTCCTGCGCCAGCACGCCTTCCAGCGTAGCGCGCTCCAAGCCGTGCGCGAGGATCACTCCACCCGTGCGCGGCACGCGGCGCCCCGAGGCAAGGAAATAGCCTGCCGCATACTGCGCCTTGAGCCATTCCACATGCGCCGGGATCAGCACGTCCACCGCTTCCAGCGGCTTGATATAAGTCAGCGTTACGACAAACACGACAGGCCTCAATAGTCCAGGCCCATGGACTCGCGCACGTCGCGCATCGTTTCGCCGGCCAGCTTGCGGGCGCGCTCGCAGCCGTCTTCCACGATATTGCGCACCAGCGTCGGATCTTCCAGGAAAGGCTGGGCGCGCTCGAACATGGGCTTCTGCTCAGCCAGGATGCCTTCGATGACGGGCTGCTTGCAGTCCAGGCAACCGATGCCTGCCGTGGTGCATCCCTTCACCACCCAGTCGCGCGTATTGGTGTCGGAATAGACCTGGTGGAACTGCCACACCGGGCACTTCTCCGGGTTGCCCGGGTCCGTGCGGCGCCCGCGTGCCGGATCGGTAGGCATGCCACGTACCTTCTTGGTCACGCTTTCCGGCGTTTCGCGCAGCGCGATGGTGTTGTTGTAGCTCTTCGACATCTTGGCGCCGTCCAGGCCCGGCAGCTTGCTCGATTCCGTCAAGAGCGGCTGCGGCTCGGGCAGGATTACCTTGCCGCGGCCTTCCAGGTAGCCGAACAGGCGCTCGCGGTCGCCCATGCTCAGGTTCTGCGTATCGGCCAAGAGTGCTCGCGCCGATTCCAACGCCTCGTCGTCCCCATTCTGCGTGTAGCGGGTGCGCAGCTCTTCGTAGAGTTTGGCCTTCTTACTGCCCATCTTCTTGACGGCTGCCTCGGCCTTTTCTTCGAAGCCCGGCTCGCGGCCATACATATGGTTGAAACGGCGCGCGATCTCGCGTGTCAGTTCGATATGCGATACCTGGTCCTCACCCACCGGCACCTGGTTGGCGCGATAGACCAGGATGTCGGCCGCCTGCATCAGCGGATAGCCGAGAAAGCCATAGGTGCCCAGGTCCTTATGGCTCAGCTTCTCGATCTGGTCCTTGTAGGTCGGCACGCGCTCCAGCCAGCTCAAGGGCGTACCCATGCCCATCAGCAGCGTCAGCTCGGCGTGCTCGGGCACGCGGCTCTGGATGAAGATGGTGGCTTGCGAGGGGTCGATACCCGCGGCCAGCCAGTCGATGACCATGTCCCAAGTGCTCTTGCCGATGATACTGACGTCGTCGTAAGACGTCGTCAGCGCGTGCCAGTCGGCCACCATGAACAGGCATTCCACCTCGCTCTGCAGCCGCACCCAGTTCTTGAGAGCGCCGTGATAGTGGCCGAGGTGAAGTGCGCCGGTGGGGCGCATGCCTGAGAGAACGCGATCGGGGAACATGTAGGACGTTTACCTTCAGTAAATCAGGTGAAGCAGCATATAGGCCGCAACGACAATGGGCTGCATGATAGCCCACAAGATGCCCGTATATGCGAGCGCAATCATGATGAACATGCCGAAGGGTTCGATGCGCGCGACAGAATAGGCGGCACGCGGTGGCAAAAGCGACACCAGGATGCGGCCACCATCGAGCGGCGGCAAGGGCAGGAGGTTCAGCGCCATCAACATCACATTCACCTGCATGCCGATCTTCGCCATCGCCAACAACACTGAGCCGGCGTCGCTTGACCCTTGTGATGCGGTAACGCTGGCAAGAAGCGTCCAGGCTATGGCCATCGCCAGATTGGATGCCGGTCCTGCAGCCGCCACCCACAACATATCGGCCTTCGGATTGCGTAAGCGGGCGAAACTGACCGGCACTGGCTTGGCCCAGCCAAACAGAACGGCGGAATGCGTGAAATACAGCAGTGCCGGTAGCAGCAC
>JAFAKZ010000132.1 GCA_019234745.1 Burkholderiales bacterium | reverse complement strand
GCGGGCGTTACGTCCAGACCGCGCGCTTCCAACAGCCGTGGCACCAGCGCCATGCGTGCCAGCACGTCACCCGCCGTCTTCTCGGCCATCTCCCACAGGCCGTTGTGCGCCGGGAAGTCGCCGTAGGCATAGCCCAGTCCGTTGACGTGATCGTTGAGCAAGCGGAAGTGCCCCGCTTCCTCGGCCGCCACCCGTATCCAGTCGCCGTAGTAATCGCGCGGCATGGCGGGGAAGCGGCAGGCCGCGTCCAGCGCCAGGTTGATGGCGTTGAACTCGATATGGGCGATGGCGTGCACCAGCGCCGCACGGCCCTCGATGGAGCCGAGCTTGCGCGGCGTGAGCGATTGCGGCGCGACCAACACCGGCGTGGCGGGCCGGCCCGGTTGCAGCGGCGGCGCGACGGGGGTGGACGTGGTGTCAAGCTGGCCTGCCGACCAGGCACGCCAAATCGCTTCCGCCTGGTCCGCCTTGGCCAGTGGGTCGGCTGTCGCCAGGGCCTCGTGCAGCAGCTGG
This sequence comes from Burkholderiales bacterium, assembly GCA_019234745.1. Lineage (GTDB taxonomy): Bacteria > Pseudomonadota > Gammaproteobacteria > Burkholderiales > Chitinimonadaceae > JAFAKZ01. The sequence goes on along the minus strand of JAFAKZ010000132.1, from coordinate 1,787 downwards.
AACATGCCCAATCAGCTGGCAGGCTTTCCGGCGCGGCGCGCAGCCTTGGCGGCGTTGACAGCCACTTGTGCAGCCGCCCGGTCGCCACGTACAGCCGTGCCCAATTCATCGGCACTTATGGGCGAGAAGCGCGCCAGGAACTCGGCACGGTCACGCGTCCACCAGCTCGCATCGAATGGCCACAGGTGCTGGTAGATGGCCACTTCGCCATCGGTATCGGCCGAGCGGCCGAAGCTCACCAGGCGGTAGTAGCCGCCGTCCAAGTGGCGGTAATAGAGTTCGGACATGGTGAATTTCCTGTAACTTCAAACAATCGGCTGATTTTATCGCCGATTGCGATGCGGGGGAGTGGAATCAATCAGGATGGGCCGCCGTTTCAGGTCTCTCGAACGGAAAGCGCACGGGTTTCCCGTGCGCCGTCGCTAAGCGTCCAGTCGTCGATCAAGCTAGCAAGTGCGTAGTGGCCCTAGAACCAATACCCGAAGTTCGCCCCCCAGCCATGCGAATGCTGCGCGGTCGTATACATCAAGCCGCCGCGGAAATCCGAGGTGCGGGCGTTGGCCGCACGCTTGCTGCCGAAGGTGATGCCGAACTCGTCCTGACTCTTGTTGAATAGCGTCGTGCCGGTGAAGCGTGTGTCGACGATGGTGTATTCGATCGTCGTCGGCTGCCCCAACAGCATCACGCTGCTGTTCTGCTCGATCAGCACGCCATTGCGGAATACCGTGTTGTGGATGCCAGGGTCGTAGGAGGCATCGTTGACCTTGACCTTCATCGAGGAATACTGGCCGATCATATTGCCGATCGTGAAGCTCCAATCCTTGCCGGGGATGACGTAGCTGCTGGTCAGCGTGAAGTTGGTCATGGCCACGCCCGTGCCCAGGTCCTTCGAGCCCGTGGCGCGTATACCACCCGCAACGGCCAGGTACCACTGCGGATTGACGGGGCCGTGGTAGGCGACGTTCAGGCCTGCGTCATAGGCCTTGGCCCCTTGCACGGTCGTTTCGCCCAGGGGTAGGTAGATGTCGAGTTCCTGGCCGGGCGTCTCGAACTGGTGCTTGTAGGACAGCGGCAGTGACAGCGAGTCGCTGTTCATATCACGCGGGTTGTTCACGCTCTTGTTCACCATGCTCTGGTAGTCGATGCTGAAGCCGAACTGGTTGGATGACTGCTGCTTGGCGCCGGCTGCCGCCGCCTGCGCCGGTGTGATCAGGGTGTTGCCGAAGTCCTGCGCCACGCCGCGGCTCATCATGCTGTTCGGGTTGCCGGCGAAGGGGTCGGCGGGGGAGTTCTGCGACAGCACCTTCTGTAGTTCGGACAAGAGTTGCGGGTTCTTCTTCAGGTAGTCCTTCAGCTGCTGCTGGCTGTCGTTCCGCGTCGTGCCCTGGAACGATTGGTCGACATTGATGGCGGGGATGACGAGTGTCAGCAGCGTGCTGTTCTGCTGCGGGAAGGCGAATTGCATGGGCACGCCGCGGAAGTCGACGTTCAGATTGGCCTGCTGCGTACCATTGTACTGGTTGAGCAGGGCGTTCAGGCCCTGGTCGGTCACGGCGTTCAATGCGTTGTCGACCGTGGTGTAGCTGGCGCTTGCCGCCTGGTAGTTTCCTGCAGCCTGGGAACCGATACTGGCATCGATATCGAACACACCGGCCGAGGCAGTCTGGCCGACCATAGCAAGTGCAATTGCGAGTGGTGCAAAGGCAAAACGGGTAGTCATGACAGCCTCCTGGGCGGGGATTTTCCTTCGGTATGGTTGACGAAGTACCCGCACGCAAGCGCGTTAG
>JAFAKZ010000538.1 GCA_019234745.1 Burkholderiales bacterium | reverse complement strand
TTGGCCGATATCACGATTCTGACGCCTGCCATTCCCGTACTGCACAATGCGGACGTGGCGGCCTATATGGATGCTGCCTCCATCAAGGATGCGCTGGCGCGCCAGCTCTATAGTCCCGTACGCTGGGTCGAGACGGTGCAGCGCCTGGCCGCCGACGGCGTGGGCGTGGTAGGGGAGTGCGGCCCAGGCAAGGTGCTGGCTGGCCTCAATAAGCGTATCGTTGACGGTTTGCAGGCCACGGCGCTAACCGAGCCGGCCAGTTTCGACGCGCTGAACGCACTGCTGGCCGCCTGACCGATACGAATACGAATCAAGGAAGATGACCATGTCTTTGCAAGGAAAAGTAGCGCTGGTGACGGGCGCATCGCGCGGCATCGGCCGTGCCATCGCCGAAACCCTGGCCCGCGAAGGTGCGACCGTGATCGGTACGGCGACCTCGGCCAGCGGCGCGGAAGCGATCTCCGCCTATCTGAAGGAAGCGGGCGCGACCGGTACGGGCCTGGCCTTGGACGTGAACGATGCGACCGCCATCGATGCGGCATTGGCGCAGATCGAAAAGGATTGGGGTGGTATCGCCATCCTGGTGAATAACGCGGGTATCACGCGTGATGGCCTCTTGATGCGCATGAAGGAAGACGATTGGGACGCGGTGATGGATACGAATCTGCGTTCCGTGTTCCGTCTTTCCAAGGCCGTGCTGCGCAATATGATGAAGGCGCGCTGGGGCCGTATCATCAGCATCGCCTCGGTTGTCGGTGCGGCCGGTTCTGGCGGCCAGACCAACTACGCGGCGGCCAAGGCTGGCATGATGGGCTTTACCCGCTCTCTTGCGCGCGAAGTGGGTAGCCGCAATATCACAGTGAATTGTGTGGCGCCGGGCTTTATCGATACGGACATGACGGCCGTGCTGCCGGAAGAGTACAAGACCAAGCTGCTGGCGCAGATCGCGCTGGAACGCCTGGGGCAGCCGCAGGAAATTGCGGACGCCGTGGGCTTTTTGGCCAGCGATCGCGCGTCTTATATCACCGGTAATACGCTGCACGTGAACGGTGGCATGTACATGAACTGAGGACACATCCAGAAACCCCATCTGCGTCGCGATACGTCGTTGCTCACAAAAAATATCTCCTTACATATAAAACATATGCTGCGTCGATATTTTTTGTTCGCGCCTAGTCTCGCTTGGCAGCTGAGGCTTCTGGAAGTGCCCTAAATCGCTGCTTGCGAGCCTTGCCGGCATCATTCGGCTAGGATTGCGCGCAGTGCTGAATAGCGTCGGCCTGGACACGATTCGGGTCGGTCGTTTCGAAAAATCGGCAAAGATGCCTGATTTTGTATTTCGTTCGCGTTTTTTTGCTAGAATGCGGGCGCTTTTGACTATCCAACAGGAAAGGCTTGGGTTCAAGAATGGACAACATCGAACAACGCGTGAAGAAGATCGTCGCCGAACAGCTGGGCGTCAATGAAGCCGATATCAAGATCGAGTCGTCTTTCGTTGAAGACCTGGGCGCCGACTCCCTCGACACCGTTGAACTCGTGATGGCGCTCGAAGAAGAGTTCGAGTGCGAAATTCCGGACGAAGAAGCCGAGAAGATCACTACCGTTCAGCAGGCTATCGACTACGTCAAGGGTCACGTCGGCAAGTAATGCCTACGTGCCGCGCCAGCGTGCGCGTGTGACGAGTTCGCCAGACCCCAGTACGAGAGCTCGTGCCGGGGTCTTGTTGTATGCGGCGGTTGATTTGATCGGCCGCTTGTTAGAATTGGCGTGAACCTGTTTCACGCCGGCAGAGGATTGCACCATGTCCAAACGTAGAGTGGTGGTCACCGGCCTGGGCCTGGTTTCGCCCATCGGTAACGATGTCGCCACCGGGTGGGCCAACCTGGTCGCTGGCCAGTCTGGCATTACCCGTATCACGCGCTTCGACTCCAGCGACCTGGCCTGCCAGGTGGCGGGCGAGGTCAAGGGTTTCGATGTCGGCCAGTACATGTCGGCCAAGGATGCTCGGCGCATGGACGTATTCATGCACTACGGCATCGCGGCGGCCTTCCAGGCCGCAGCTGACGCAGGTCTTGACGACGCTGGCATCGATCCGACGCGCATCGGCGTGAACATCGGCTCGGGCATCGGTGGCCTCGGCCTGATCGAGGATACCGATGGCGTGCTGCGCGAGCACGGCCCGCGCAAGGTTACCCCGTTTTTCATCCCCGGCTCGATCATCAACATGGTCGCCGGCCAGGTGTCCATCATGAAGGGCTATAAGGGCCCCAGCTACGGCATCGTATCTGCCTGCACCACGGGCGCCCACTGCATCGGCGACGCTGCGCGCATGATCCAGTACGGCGACGCGGACGTAATGGTGGCAGGTGGCGCCGAGGGTGCGATCACGCGCCTGGGCATTGCCGGCTTCGCTGCGGCCCGTGCACTCTCCACGC
>JAFAKZ010000006.1 GCA_019234745.1 Burkholderiales bacterium | reverse complement strand
GGTGTGCTCGCTCAGTTCGCCCATATGCAGCTCGGCGATCTTGCGTTCCGGGCCGTAGAGCTTGAGGAAGCGGCGCGCCGTCTTGGCGTTCTCGACTACCCAGTGGTCGATGCCATTGGCGATGGTGCGTACGTCGGCCGGCAGCACCGCATCAAGCGGGCCGTCGCCAAGCGGGGCGGGGACGAGGTAGAGGGTGGCCATTGGCTACCGCTTCTTCGGCGCGTTGCAGGGGATGGCGTGACCGGCTCGATTGCGGGCGATTTCGGCGAAACGCACACGCAGGGCGGCGATGCCGCCCGGAGGCTGGTGCACGGTCCAGCGCGCCACGCTAAGCTGGTGGTCTTCGTGGCTCATGCTGCCGTCGGCAAGCGAAACATGGTCGCCGACCCAGGGGGCGTTCACTTCGTCGGTATTGAATGGGCAGGCTTCGCCTTCAAATGGCGCGCCGCAGTCAGGGCATTGGTTCATAGTATGGGATAGCCTTCTTCGCGCAGCAGGCGGCACAGTTCTATCAGGGGTAGGCCGATGATGGCGGCGGGGTCGCTGCCTTCCATGGCGGCGATCATAGCCACGCCCAGGCCTTCGGTCTTGGCGCTGCCAGCGCAGTCGTAGGGTTGTTCGCGCCGCAGATAGGTATCGATCTCCGCATCGCTATAGTCGCGCATGGTAACGCGCCAAGGTACGATGGTCTCAGTAGTATGATCTTTGGCGGTATTGTGTAGTGCCAGGGCGGTGTGGAAAACGATAGTTTTCCCGCGCATCGCGGTAAGTTGCGAAAAGGCGCGCTCGTAGTCGCCGGGCTTGCCCAGTTGTACGCCGTCGAGCAGTGCCACCTGGTCCGAGCCGATGATCAGGGCGTCCGGATAACGCGGGGCCAGCGATTCGGCCTTGATGCGGGCGAGCCGCGTGGCCGTGTCGGCGGCGCTTTCACCGGAGAGCGGCGTTTCGTCGCAGATGGGCGCCGCGACCTCGAAGGGCAGGCCCAGGCGCTCCAGCAGTTCGCGCCGGTAGCGTGAGGTGGAGGCGAGTACGAGGGTAGGCATAAGGGCCCCGCTGTGAATGTTTTGTTGCAGGTTCGCGTGGTAACACTCCGATTCGCCAGATATTTTTGACGAACGAAGGGGTTGGAGTATATCATCCGTCGTTTATGTCCGACCTCATCTTCGATAACGGTGAATTTGCCCGCGCGGGAAAGACCCTCAGCCGCGAGCTAGCGCTGGCAGATTTGCCGCGTGTGGCGAGCGAAGTGCTGGGTGGTGGTCCGGTGCAGTTCGTGCTGGCAGGTGGTGTGGATCGCCTGGAGCGGCCTTACCTGGACCTGGGTATTACGGCGATGCTGGAACTGAAGTGCCAGCGCTGCCTGAAGCCGATGCCATTCGAGCTGGACGTGGCAGCGCGGTTTACGCTGTTCCGTGATGAGGAGCGTCTCGACGAAGCGGAAGCGGAAGACGAGGAGCTGGAGGGTTTGGTGTTCGAGCATGAGTTCGATCCACTGAACCTGGTTGAGGACGAGATTTTGCTGTCGTTGCCTTTTTCGCCTGTCCACGAGGCGTGCGAAGCAGAGGCGACGCCGGTTGCGGACGTAGTGCCGCAAAAGCCGAACCCGTTTGCCGTGCTGGCGGATCTTAAAGGCAAGTTGAAGCGCGGCGAATAACCATTTTTTTAGAGTTTGATCCAGGAGTACAACCATGGCCGTTCAACAGAACAAAAAGTCCCCGTCCAAGCGCGGTATGCACCGTGCCCACGACTTCCTGACCGCTCCCGCCCTGGCCGTTGAGCCGAGCACGGGTGAGGCCCACCTGCGTCACCACATCAGCCCGAACGGCTTCTATCGTGGTCGTCGCGTGGTGAAGGCCAAGGGCGAGTAATTGCCCGGCTGCCAAATGGCACACCAGCAGAAAGGCGCGTACCGTACAGGGCGCGCCTTTTTCTTTAGCGGTGTCGAGCTAGCGCTTGGCGAATTCTGGCTTTAAGCTTCCCGGCATGGATATCACAGTCGCAATCGATGCAATGGGCGGCGACCACGGTGTACACGTCACCGTGCCGGCCGCGCTCCGTTTTCTCAAGGCCCACCCGGACGTCAACGTCGTGCTTGTCGGCCTGCCCGATGCCATCGGGGCAGAACTGAAGGCGCGCCACGCCACGACTGGCCCGCGCCTGCGCGTTCATCCCGCCAGCGAAGTGGTGATGATGGATGAGTCGCCGCAGCTTGCCATGAAGAACAAGAAAGATTCTTCCATGCGCGTGGCGATCAACCTGGTGAAGAACGGTGAGGCACATGCCTGCGTGTCGGCTGGCAATACTGGCGCCCTGATGGCGACGGCCAAGTTCGTGCTGAAGACGCTGCCCGGCATCGATCGCCCGGCCATCGCCAAGATGCTGCCTACCATCGACGGCTGGACTTGTACCTTGGACCTTGGCGCCAATATCGATTGCTCGGCCGCGCAGCTCTACCAGTTCGGCGTGATGGGGGCGATGCTGTACAGTGCGCTGCATCACAAGGACAGCCCTTCGGTGGGCCTCCTGAACGTGGGCTCGGAAGAGATCAAGGGTCACGCCACGGTGAAGGAGGCGGCCGAGCTGCTGCGCGCTTCCAAGTTGAACTTCTACGGCAATGTGGAAGGCAACGATATCTACAAGGGTACGGTGGACGTGGTCGTGTGCGATGGCTTTACCGGCAATATCGCGCTGAAGACCTCTGAGGGCTTGGCCAAGATGTTGTCGCAGGGCTTGAAGGAGGAGTTCTTCAAGAGCTGGTGGCGCAAGCTGATCGCCGCCTTCGCCATGCCCGTGCTATTGAGCTTTCGCCACCGCTTCGATCCGCGCCGCTTCAACGGGGCGAGCTTGCTGGGTCTGCGCGGCATCGTGGTGAAGAGTCATGGCGGTGCCGATCGCTATGCCTTCTTCTGTGCCATGGAGCAGGCGCTGGAAGAGGCGCGGTCCGGTGTGGTGCACAAGATTTCGGCGATGATGTCGGACCACGTGGAAGCGTCCAGCGACCCGATCGACGTCTGAAGTAATGCGGGCTGCCGGTACCTTCCACAGAGAATGGCCGGCCGCCTTTGATGCAGCAAAAAATATTGATCTGCTCCGCCAAGACGGAACGGACAAACCCGAGCGAACCACCACACTGTGGTGGCTGGAGACCAGAAGTGCTTTATTCCCGCATTGCCGGCACGGGTAGTTACCTGCCGGAACAGATACTGACCAACGCCGACCTCGCCCGCCGGGTCGACACTAGCGATGAGTGGATCGTCAGCCGCACCGGCATCCACTCCCGCCATATCGCTGCGCCGGACGAAATGACTAGCGACCTGGCCTGCAAGGCAAGCCTCGCGGCCCTTGAGTCGGCAGGCGTGGCGGCGTCCGAGATCGACCTGATCGTCGTCGCAACCTCGACGCCCGATATGATCTTCCCCAGCGCGGCCTGCATCCTGCAGGACAAGTTGGGTGTGCATGGCTTCCCGGCGTTCGACGTGCAGGCAGTATGTGCCGGCTTTGCCTATGCGCTGGCCACGGCCGACCAGTTCGTGCGCGGCGGCATGGCCAAGACGGCCCTGGTCGTCGGTGCCGAAGTGTTCTCGCGCATCCTGGACTGGAACGATCGCCGAACCTGCGTGCTATTCGGCGACGGCGCCGGTGCCGTGGTGCTCAAGGCATCCGACGAGCCGGGCATCATTATGACCAAGCTCAAGGCCGATGGCCGCTACCGCGATATCCTGGCGACGCCGGGTGGGGTGGCAAATGGCGAGGTCGTCGGTACGCCCTTCCTGCACATGGATGGCCAGGCGGTGTTCCGCTTCGCAGTGAAGGCGCTGGCCGAATTGGCTTCGGAAACACTGGATGCGGCTGGCATGACGGCGGCGGACCTGGACTGGCTGGTGCCGCACCAGGCCAATGTGCGTATCATCGAATCCACTGCCAAACACCTGCATCTGAGTATGGACAAGGTCATCCTGACGCTGGCCCATCACGGCAATACCTCGGCGGCATCCATCCCCCTGGCATTGGATGAAGCGGCGCGTGCCGGCAAGTTCAAGCGCGGAGAGCACTTGATGCTGGAAGGCATCGGCGGTGGCTTTGCCTGGGGTTCTGCGCTGCTGCGCTGGTAGGGATCGACTGTTGCGGATATTCAAACAAGCGCCCGCTTGCTGGCGATTGTCACAAACGAGCGGTAATATCCGCCCTCATTTTCGTCGAACGTCGGTGATCGACCGGAGTTGGCAATGTTCAAGCTACACGGTTCGGTGTTCTCGAACTACTACAACAAGGTAAAGCTGGCGCTTCTGGAAAAGGGTGTCGCGTTCGACGAGATTGCGGCCAAGCCTTCGCAGGATACCGCTTACCTGGTGCAGTGCCCGACCGGCAAGATTCCCTACTTCGAGGTGGAAGCGGGACGCTTCTGCGAATCGCAGGCGGCCTTGGAATACCTGGAAGAGCGTTACCCGGATGTGCCGCTGCTGCCAGCCGACCTGCTGGCTCGCGCCAAGGTGCGCGAGCTGATCCAGATCGCCGAGCAGGACGTGGAGCTGGTGGCCCGCCGCGCTCTGGCGCACGTGTTGTACGGCGCCCCGCTGGCCGACGCCGTGAAGGATGAAATTGCCCGCGGGCTGGACCGTGGCATGGCTTCGCTGAGCCGCGTGGTGCGCTATGCGCCCTGGGCAGCCGGCGATCAGTTTACGATGGCGGACTGTGCGCTGGCAGCGCATATTCCGCTGATTACGTGGATCACCAAGGCCGTGTACGGCCGTGACTGGTTCGAAGGTACACCGGCGGCCGACTACCTCGGCCGCATGAAGCAGCGCCCCAGCTACCAGCGTGTCCGTGCGGACCTGGATGCGGCGCGCGCTGCACAGGCAAGATAGGAAGAGGTTCCCTAGATGAAGCTCGCTTTTGTATTTCCCGGCCAAGGCTCGCAAGCCGTTGGCATGTTGAATGCGTTTGCAGATATCGCCGTCGTGCGCGACACGCTGGCCGAGGCCTCAGAAGCGCTGGGCACCGATGTAGGCGCCATGATCGCCAATGGCCCGAAGGAATTGCTCGACGCCACCGTGAACACGCAGCCCGCGATGTTGGTGGCTGGCGTGGCGACCTGGCGCGCCTGGCGGGCTGCCGGTGGCCGCACGCCCGATTTCCTGGCAGGCCATAGCCTGGGCGAATACTCCGCCTTGGTTGCGGCCGGCGCGATGGACTTCAAGGCTGCCGTGCGCCTGGTGCGCTTGCGTGCGGAAGCGATGCAAGCGGCAGTGCCGGAAGGGCAGGGCGGCATGGCTGCCATCCTGGGCCTGGACGACGACGCCATCCGCGCAGCGTGTGCCGAAGCGGCACAGGGTGAGGTGGTGGAGCCGGTAAACTTCAACTCGCCCGGCCAGGTGGTGATTGCCGGTGCGCGCGATGCCGTGGCCCGCGCCTGCGAGGCGTGCAAAGCCCGTGGCGCGAAGCGTGCCATGCCGCTGCCCGTGTCCGTGCCCTCGCACTGCGCCCTGATGCGCCCGGCGGCCGAACGCCTGGCCGCGGCATTGGCCGATATCACGATTCTGACGCCTGCCATTCCCGTACTGCACAATGCGGACGTGGCGGCCTATATGGATGCTGCCTCCATCAAGGATGCGCTGGCGCGCCAGCTCTATAGTCCCGTACGCTGGGTCGAGACGGTGCAGCGCCTG
>JAFAKZ010000352.1 GCA_019234745.1 Burkholderiales bacterium | reverse complement strand
CGCACGTGCTTTCGCCCGCGCCGGCAGCGTCGAGCGCGCCGAAGCCGTGCTGGTGGACGCGCTCGAAGCCGAGTGGGATGTCGTACCGCTGGAAGCCTACGGCGAGCTAGGCCGGCTAGGTAAAGGCGGCGACCCCGTCAAACGCCTTGCCCGCGCCGAAGACTGGCTGCGCCACCACCCCAGCGACCACCACCTGCTGCTGGCGCTCGGCCGACTATGCCTGGACAGCGCCCTGTGGGGCAAGGCCCGCACCTATCTGGAGGCCAGTATCGCCGTGGCTGCCACGCCGATTGCCCACGTGGAGCTGGCGCAGCTGCTGGAACGCCTGGGCGAGATGCAGCTGTCAGACGCGCACTACCGCGCCAGCCTGGGCTTGGCCTTGGATTTGCTGGAGCAGCGCGGGTAGTTCACTAGGTAGGGTGCCGCCCCTGCGATGGCGAAATTCGCAAGCCCGTTTTCCGACGAGCTACCACAAGGCCTGGCAACCCTCATTCCCCGCGTATCTATTTGTTACGGCGCGCCCTAGCCGCTCTACATTGACCTAATATTCGATGATCAGGAGCGGTGCACCCGACTGAACGATAACTACGCGTACCCGCCTGGGGAGGAAAATGCCATCCATTCGTAGCCGTCTATGGCTTGCGTTCGCCTACGCCTTGCTGATGCTCAGCGCCCGTGCCGACACCCTGGTTCGCCTTGCCTCCGACGACTGGTGCCCCTATGTGTGCGCCAAGGACGGCCGCATCGTCAACGGCGTGCTGGTCGATTTTGCGCAGCAGGCGCTATCGGCCAAGGGTTATCGGCTGGAATCGCAGCTGATGCCGCTGAACCGCGCCATGCTGCTGACGGAGCAGGGGAAGATCGATGGTATCTACGCACCGGCGATCGACGACAGGCTCGTCCTGAGCCGCCCCATCCTGTCCTCGCGCGCCTGCTTTTATACGCGCCCGGATAGCAACTGGGCATACCAGTCCATGCGCTCGCTGGATGGCGTGGTGACGGGTGCGATCGATGATTATGGCTACGACAACGGGCCGTTTGATGACTTCGTCGCCCGAGCCAAGCAGACGAAGTCACCAAGGATTGAAATCAATCGTGGCGAAACGGCCGTCGAGGCGAATATCACCAAGCTGCTGCGCAAGCGCTACGACGTGATGATCGAACACGAGGCCGTGCTGGATTACGTCACGCGTGCGCGCCATCCAGAGTTGGCCGGGCAACTGCGCAAGGCAGGATGTCTGGCCGACGCGCTGCCGCTGGTGATCGGCATCAGCAAGCACACACCCGATGCGAAGGTGATGGTCGCTACCGTCAATGCGGCCATCAATGACAAGTCAGGCAAAGATCTGCTCGCGGGCTTACGGCGCAGGTACGGACTGGCGACGCCCTAGCGGCGAGGCATCGCGTTGCAAACCGCCCAAGGTTTGCAATGTCAATCACGGTTCCTCGCGACCCCTGTTCTGGAGTGCGGCGCCGTGGCCTACTCGACGATCATGTCGTCGGATGGCGTGATGCCGAGGGCGTCTATCTCGTCGTTCGAAAGGGGTGACCCTTCCGAGCCTCGTTCGCACGCCAGCTTTGAGATGACTGCTCCGGCATGCATCACCGCCATGCCGTTCCCGTCGCACGGCCCGTGACAAGACGGATTGTCGGGATTCGCGCCCCAGTCCGGCTTGCGCCAGTAGGTGTAGAACACATAGCTGAAATCGCCGTGCTGAAAGCCGAAATAGGTCGAGCCGCCACCGGTCCCGCTAAAGTGGTCGGCATGCACGTAGCTACTGACCGGCTGCGGCGTTGCGGGAATGGTGAGCTCGATCTTCTTCGAGGTGCCGAAGCGATATTGCAGATAGCCCTTGGAGGGTGTTAGCTGTGGTGACGCGCACACTGATGCAATCTTGTGTTTGCCCGTACACGACTCGACAACCCGTTCGCCCGGTTTGCAAAGATTGCCCGCTTTCGCGGATAACAGTACGGCCGCCGCGAGGAGAGTCGGAATGGTATGTGGCTTCATAGTGAATGGATTGAAACTGGGATAGATGATGCAGCACTGATCCGCCAATGCGTGAAGTCCGGGTCACAACTGCTCCGGCGTCAACATCGTCCGTAACACCGTTTGTGCCCGCCCATCGCGCAGGCGATACTGCAGCCACCATATCGCCCCCTTGCGCACCGTCCAGTCAGCTTCAATCCCGGTAAGCAGCTTGGCCGCCACACGGCCGATGGTGGGCTGATGGCCAATGAGCACGACGGAGCCACCCGCGTCGGGCCAGTCGGCCACGGCCAGGTAGTTCGATACGTCCACGCCGGGGTTGAGGCGGGCGTCGGTCTGGTGTTGGGGGTTGAGCGCAGCGGCGGTCTGGTGGGCGCGTACCGCTTCGCTGGCGATGATGCGCGTGGCTTCGGGCAGACGCGCTTCCAGCCATTGGGCCATCTTGGCGGCCTGTTTTTGCCCCTTGCTGGTCAGCCAGCGTGCCAGGTCGTCTTCGCCCGGTTCGGCTTCTGCGTGGCGCCACAGGATCAGGTTCATCTTCATGGTAGGCTCCCTCCCGATGAGCGCTCGTACAGTTAATCAGCAGGCAAAAAAATGGGGCGGTACGACCGCCCCATGCACTTGTCAGTCTCTGTCTTTCGCACCCAATTCCGCCAGCAACATATGTTGTGCGCTGCGCAGCACAGCGCCGCGCGCCGATTTCTTGCGGTAGCGCCCGTCCGGTTGCATTTCCCAAGCCTGGGCATTGTCGACCAGGTAGGGGCGCAGGCCTTCGCGAATCACGCGGCGCTTGGTCTTCTTGTCGAACAAGGGGAAGGCGACTTCGATGCGGCGGAAGAAATTGCGGCCCATCCAGTCGGCCGAACCCAGGTAGAGGTCTTCCTCGCCATCGTTGAAGAAATAGAACACGCGCGTGTGTTCCAGGAAGCGCCCGACGATGGAGCGCACCTTGATGTTTTCCGACAGGCCCTTGATGCCGGGCCGCAGCGTGCATACGCCGCGCACGATCAGGTGGATGGTGACACCGGCCTGGCTGGCTTCGTACAGCGACTGGATGAGCGCCGGCTCCAAGAGCGAGTTCATCTTGGCGATGATCACGGCGCGGCGGCCGGCGCGGGCGATATTGGCCTCGCGCTGGATGGCGGCGCACATGGACGAGTGCATGGTGAAGGGCGACTGCCACAGGTGGCGCAGCTTGCTCGGGTTGCCCATGCCGGTGAGCTGCGTGAAGATGTCGTTCACGTCGGCGCACTTCGATTCATTGCAGGTGAACAGGCCGAAGTCCGTGTAGAGCTTGGCTGTACGCGGGTGGTAGTTGCCCGTGCCCAGGTGCACATAACGGCGCAGCTTGCCTTCTTCGCGGCGGATCACCAGCAGCATCTTGGCGTGCGTCTTGTAGCCATACACCCCGTACACGACGTGGGCGCCCACGCGCTCCAGCTTGGCCGCCCAGTTGATGTTCGCCTCTTCGTCGAAGCGCGCCATCAGTTCCACCACGGCCGTTACCTCCTTGCCGGCCTGCGCGGCGTCGATCAGCGCTTCCATCAGAGCCGAGTCGGAGCTGGTGCGGTACACCGTCATCTTGATGGCGACCACGGCCGGGTCGCGCGCCGCCTGCTGCAGCATGTCGATGACGGGCGTGAAGCTCTGGAAGGGGTGGTGCAGCAGCACGTCGCCCTGGCGGATGACGGCGAACATATCGGGCTGCTTGCGCAGCTCCGTCGGCACGCTGGGCATGAACGGCTGGAACTTCAGGTCCGGCCTGTCCACCTGGTCGGGTACCTGCATCAGGCGCACCAGGTTCACTGGGCCGTCCACTTGGTAGATGTCGGCCTCTTCCAGGGCGAACTGCTCGCGCAGGAAGTCCTGGATATGGTGCGGGCAGGTGTCGGCCACCTCCAGGCGCGCGGCGTCGCCGTACTGGCGCTGGCTCAGTTCGCCCTGCAGTGCGGCGCGCAGGTCCTTCACGTCTTCTTCGTCGACGTTGAGGTCCGAATCACGCGTGACGCGGAACTGGTAGCAACCCTTCACTTCCATACCGGGGAAGAGGGCCGCCATATTGGCGTGCAGGATGGACGACAGGAACACGAAGCCGTGCGGTACGCCTGCGACGTCTTCCGGCAGCTTCACGAAGCGCGGGAAGATGCGCGGTGCTTGCACGATGGCTATGCCGCTGGAGCGGCCGAAGGCATCGCGCCCGTCCAGCTCCACGGCGATGTTCAGGCTCTTGTTCAGGAGCCGCGGGAAGGGGTGGGCCGGGTCGAGCCCGATGGGCGTGAGCACGGGCGCCAGCTCGCGCTCGAAATAGTCGCGCACCCATTGGCGCTGCGCGTCCGTCCACAGTGTACGGCGCAGGAAGTGGATGCCTTCCTGGGCCAGCGCAGGGAACAGCACTTCGCGCAGGATCTTGTACTGCTTCTCGACCAGTGAATGCGCCTCGGCAGCGATCTGCTGGAAGGCCGCTTCGGGCGACAGGCCATCCGGCGCGGGGCGCGCCGTATGCATGCGGATGTTTTCCTTCACCCAGGCCACGCGCACCTCGAAGAATTCATCGAGGTTCGAGGACACGATGCACAGGAACTTCAACCGTTCGAGCAGCGGGTTGTTCGGGTCTTCCGCTTGCGCGAGTACGCGGCGGTTGAATTCCAGCAAGCCCAGTTCCCGGTTGAGGAACAGTTCCTTGTTGTGCTCGTGCTGATCGTAGCCGTGCAGAGGCGAGTTCACGTGTGCATCCTTGTTCTTCAATCCAAGCCATACCCGCAAACCTATCGTGTGCGGTGCGCTTCACTGCCCGATCGAAACTCAGCCTGCGCTGGGTGGCACGTAGCCCTGCGGCATGTCGGCGCCAGCGCCGAAGAAATAGTTCTGCAGCTGCTGCGCCAGGTATTGGCGTGCGCGGCTGTCGGCGAGGTTGAGGCGATTCTCGTTGATCAGCATGGTCTGGTGCTTTACCCAGCCCTGCCAGGCTTCCTTCGAGACGTTCTCGTAGATCTTCTTGCCCAGGTCACCCGGCATCGGGGCGAAATCCAGGCCCTCGGCCTCGCGACCCAGCTTGACGCAATTCACCATCCTGCTCATCTTGCCTTTCCTTCCTAAACTAGCAAACCGTGATGACGGTTCGATGTACACAACTTGCTGAATACCGCTAGCGGCTAGCGCTTACAGCTTCCAATAACCTTATTCTAACAGCTTGCATGCCGCCATACGGACGTGGCATGGCACTTCGCCTTGGCCTAGAATAGTCGGCAGGTCACTACCGCCGGTATCACGATGAGACGTACGCCTCGACTCAAGCTGTTGCCGCTCGCCCTGCTATCTGCACTGGCGGTGATGGCCTATGCTGCCCCCTCCGATGTCTGCGGCGGTCAACTTGGCCCGCAAGGTGACGGCAGCAAGCCGCGCTGCGATGACCACCAGGGCAAGTCCGACCCCGCACCCAAGCCTGGTGCGGGCGACAAAGGCGGCATGCCTACTCCGGCACCCAAAATGCCCCCCCTGATCTGACTGTACCCGAAGCCCTTCACCTTCCGCTGCATCGACCATTCATGCCGGGCAGATGTCGGACGCATCTGTGCTTCGGGTGTCGAAAATCCTAAACATCCCGGCTGCATCGTATTGAATGCATGTCCCACTTCGGCGACGGAAACAGGCATAAATGCGACGATTTTGCGTTTACCGCAACGCACAACGTCTCGTGCTTGTGCCGTTTGAAAGGGCTGGTGTTTAATATGTTTGACATCACGATGCGTTAAGGCAAAACCTTTCACGCGCCGTAAGTATTCACCCAGTGTACGCCACCGTCCCCGTCGTGGGCGGCAGGACAAGTACATGCCCAAAAGGCGGCAAGGAACGATATAAGCCAGCGCCCATGCGGCCGCGGCAGCACGAAGCAACAATACCAGCTCCCCAGATAGGCAAGCGTCATCCAACAGGAGATTCGTCCATGTCACGAAAGTGCCCGTCGAGACACAAGCTGAACGCCATCGCAGCAGGTTGTTCCTTGTTTCTTCCCTTTGTCGCCATGCCTGCCTGGGCTGATGCTGATTCGTCCGCATCGCCGGGTGCTGCCGACAGCAAGCAGGAGTCGCTGGTCGTTACCGGCTCCCATATCCGCCGCACCAGCAAGGAAACGCCGAGCCCCGTGCAGTCCATCAGCTCGGAGGACCTGAAGCAATCCGGCTACACGAGCCTTTCCGACGTGCTGCACGATGTGACGGCGAACAATATGGGTTCGCTCACGCAGGCCAACCCGGGTGCGTTTGCCGCAGGCGGCAGCGGTATCTCCCTGCGCGGCCTCACGGTGGGCGCGACGCTGGTGCTGATCGACGGCCACCGCATGGCCTCCTACCCCATGCCGGACGACGGCGAGCGCGACTTCGTCGACATCTCCTCCATCCCCTTCGATGCCATCGACCATATCGACGTGCTCAAGGACGGTGCCTCGGCTGTGTACGGCTCGGATGCCATGGCGGGCGTGGTGAACGTGGTGCTGAAGAAGTCCTTCAAGGGCCGCACGCTGAGTATCGAAGGCGGCGAGTCGGGCCACGGCGACGGTGCTACCGAGCACGCCTCGTTCACGGCTGGCTGGGGCGATCTGAGCAAGGACGGTCAGGACGGCTACGTGGCTGTTGAATATCGGCATCAGAATTCCATTCTGCTGACCAAACGTTCCTACCTCGCCAACGCGAACTGGACCCCATACGGCGGCGTTGATCTGACACCGCAGAATGGTGCAGCGACCGATGCCAACGGCGACACCTTCGCTGCCTGCCCGGCCTGCGGCCCTGCCAATACCCACTATACGATCCAGCCGCAGACGGAGAACCTGAACGTCCTGGGCCGGTTCAACAAGGCGCTGTCAGACAATTGGCAGTTGTCGCTGGAAGGCTCCGTCTTCTCCAGCAAGGCGACGCAGGAAGGCGTGTACAACGCAGTCAGCACCAGCGGCATCAAGAGCTTCAACTTCCAGCCCGGCTCCGGCGCCTCCCCCTACAGTCCGCAGAACTTCCCCTATCAGGTCACGCTGCCAGCCAACTACCCGGGCAATACCTCGGGCGCGCCGTCGGCCCTGGCTTTCAACTTCCCGGACGTTGGCCCACAGACGCAGAAGAGCAATACGCAGTCCTACCGCTTCGTGGCCGAGCTGAACGGTAATATTGGGGCCTGGGATGTCGAAAGCAGCGTGGGCGTCACGCGCGTCCAGACCAAGCTCGACAATTTGAACTATCTGAGCATCCCCAATCTGCAGGCCGCGCTGAACAACCTCAGCTACAGCGTGACGGGTGCGAACAGCCCGGCCGTTCTGTCGCAGATCGCGCCATCGGCGTCGTCGACGTCGACCAACGATCTGGACTTCCTGAGCGTGCACGGCACCTACGAAATCACTCAGCTCGCGGGCGGCCCACTGGCGCTCGGCACGGGTATCGATATCGTGCACCGTAAGCTCAACGAGCAGTTCCCCTACTCGTTCGCCTCCGGCCAGCAATACAGCCCGATCTACTCTTTCGCCATCGGCCAGCAGAACGTCTCGGCTGGCTTCGTCGAGCTGGTCGCACCGATCACGCGCGAGTTCGACGTCGAAGCGGCGCTGCGTACCGACCATTACAACACCTATGGTAGTTCGACCACACCGAAGATCGGCTTCAAGTACACGCCGATGAAGGAACTGCTGCTGCGTGGTACGTATAGCGAAGGCTTCCGAGCACCGAACCCGGCCGAAATGGGCAATTCCGGTTCGACCTCGGGCGTGTTGAACTTCGTCTACGACCCTGTGCTGTGTCCCAACGGCACCCCGCTGGCGCCGCAGGATGCGCAGTACTGCAATATCAATCCGCCGGAAGAGCAGCTGTCCAACCCGCACCTTAAGCCTGAGAAGTCCAAGTCCTACACGCTCGGTTTCGTGCTGGAGCCGGTGAGCTGGTTCAACACCTCGTTCGATTACTACAACATCGACCTGTCGAACCAAATCATTTCCGTGGGTCTGCTGGGCCAGACGCAGTGGAGCAACCCCTCGGCCTACGGCGCTATCGTCTACCGCGGCCCTGCCAACCCTGGCGACCCGGTCGGCCCCATCGTGTACGAGACCTACCCCTTCATCAACGCCAGCAAGACGCGCACCTCGGGTTTCGATGTGGACATGCAGTTCAAGTTCAAGCTGCCCGGCTGGGGCAAGCTGAACTCGGACCTGCAGCTGACGCGCATGACGAAGTTCGATATGACCTTCGGCGGCAATACCTACGCGCTGGCCGGTACCCATGGGCCGTCCTTTATCTCGGGCGACACGGGTGCTCCGCAGACGCGCGCGCAGGAAACATTGACCTGGAACTACGGGCCCATGGAGATCGCCGGCACACTGAATTACGTGAGCAGCCTGAGCGTCACCGACCCGAGCGCCGGCATCAACACCTGCGGCGCCGCGTTGTCCGCCGAATTCCCGCAGGGTTCGCCGAGCGCGGGCAATCCACCCGGCCAGTTCTGCCGCGTGGGCTCCTTCACGGAGTTCAATCTGCAGGGCCGTTACGAGTGGAACAAGAACCTGTCCTTCCATGCTTCGGTGACCAACCTGTTCGACCGCAAGGCACCGCTCGACCTACAGACCTTCGGTTCCGCCGGTAACGGTGCGCCATCCGGTGGTGCGGC
>JAFAKZ010000546.1 GCA_019234745.1 Burkholderiales bacterium | reverse complement strand
AAGAAAAAAGGGCATTCCGAAGAATGCCCTTTGTCGCTGCGAAGCGTAGCGCTTACTCGGCGTGATGCTCCGGCTCCGCTTCCTGCTTGGCGTGGCTGGTTTCCACCATGACCAGTTCTTCCTGGACTGGTGCAGCTGCCGTTGTCGGCTTCACATCGCTACGGCGGCGGCGCGGTGCTGCCGGCTCGGCAGGCATCTCGACCGGCTCGAAGGACTTGAGCTGGGTCGATACCTGAACCAGGCCAGCGTCCTCCGGGCTGCCGATCTCCGGTGCCACGTAGGCCGGTGCTGCCGGGGCGACGTGGACGACGGGCTTGGCTTCTTCCACCACCACGGCGGCCGGTGCCGCCGCTTGAACCACTTCGACGGCGGGCGCGGCGACTGGCTCGACCTGCGCCGTTTCGATGGGCGCCGTTTCCACGATGACCTCGGCCTTCGCGACTACCGGCTCAACTGCTGCCGGTGCCGCGACTTCCTCTACGTGAGTCGTTGCAACGGGGGCTGCATCTGCGGCAGGTGCTGCATGCTCGGCGCGTGGTGCCTCGTGCACAACCGCAGCCGGTGCTTCCAGCGCTCCAGTTGCTTCAACGGCTGCACCTTCGTCCTGTGCTTCGACGCCGGCTTCCACGCCCTCGGCAGCGCCTTGGACCTGTTCGCCACGATCACCGCGGTTGCCACGACGACCGCGACGACGACGGCCACGGCCTTCACGTGCTTCGCCGGCTTCTTCGACTTGTGCTACACCGTCCACTGGCAGCAGTTCCTGCTGGGCAGGGGTGTTGGCGTCAGCCTTGGCTTCCTGCTTCTGCTCGGGCTGTTGGCGCGGTTGCTTCGGTTCACGCGGTTCGCGCGGTTCACGTTCGGCACGCGGTTCGCGGGGTTCACGAGGCTCGCGCGGTTCGCGCTGCTCACGTGGTTCACGCGGCTCGCGCTCGGCACGTGGCTCACGTTGTTCGCGCGGCTGGCGCTCACCACGGCCTTCGCCTTGGCGCTGCTCGCCACGGCCTTCACCGCGTTCGCGACGCTCCTGCTTCTCGCCACGTTCACCGCGTTCACCACGCTCGCCGCGCGGCTGCTCGGCGCGCTGCTTGCGGGCCTGTTCGTCTTCCTCGATGCGCGGCTTGCCGGCACCACGGTTCTGCTCGTTGCGACCACCCTGGCGGCTGTCGTCGCGCTTTTCATCGCGACGCTCGCCACGTTCGCGGCGACTGCCGTCACGACCACCGTCGCGGCGGGCATTGCGATCGCGGTTCGCCTTGTTGGCGGGAACGGGCGCCTTGACCTCTTCCACTTCGGGGCCTTTGAACCAACGCACGATGCGCTGGATCAGCGAAGGTTTCTCAACGACCGGTGCCGGCTTCTCGACGGCAACGGGCGCTGGCTGGTTTGGCGTGATGCCCTTGACAGCGGCCTCCTGGCGCGGCTTGGCGGCTTCCGCTTCCTTGCCGTGGCTGTGTTCTTCCTCGGCCGGGGCTTCCATCATGCGGTAGGACGGCAGCACTTCTTCGATCTGGTTCAGGTCGTCGTGGCGCAGGCGCGTAACGGTGTAGTTCGGCGTTTCGAGGTGGATGTTCGGGATTAGGACCACGCCGACCTTCAGGCGCGATTCGATCGAGAAGATGTCGGCACGCTTTTCGTTCAGCAGGAACGTGGCCACGTCCACCGGCACTTGAGCGTGCACGGCACCCGTGTTTTCCTTCATCGCCTCCTCCTGGATGATGCGAAGGATGTGCAGTGCGGACGACTCTGTACCGCGGATAAAGCCGGTACCATGGCAGCGCGGGCAGGGTTGGTGGGCTGTTTCGCCCAGGCTGGGTTGCAGGCGCTGGCGCGACAGCTCCATCAGGCCGAAGCGCGAGATCTTGCCGGTCTGCACGCGGGCACGGTCATGGCGCAGCGCATCGCGCAGGCGGTTTTCCACCTCGCGCTGGTTGCCGGCTTTTTCCATATCGATAAAGTCGACGACGATCAGGCCGCCCAGGTCGCGCAGGCGCAGCTGGCGGGCGATTTCGTCGGCCGCTTCCAGGTTGGTGCGCGTCGCCGTTTCTTCGATATCACCACCCTTGGTGGCGCGGGCCGAATTCACGTCGACGGAAACCAGTGCTTCCGTGTGATCGATCACGATGGCGCCGCCCGAGGGCAGGGCCACTTCGCGCGAGAAGGCCGTCTCGATCTGGTGTTCGATCTGGAAGCGCGAGAACAGCGGCACGTCATCCTTGTACAGCTTCACGCGGTTCACGAAGCCGGGC
>JAFAKZ010000247.1 GCA_019234745.1 Burkholderiales bacterium | reverse complement strand
GGGCAGCATGTTCCGCGAGCTGGGGCGGCAGGAGCGGGTGGTGCAGGTGCGCGTATGGGCGGATACGCCGGCGAACCGCGATGCGACGGCGAGGCTCATCGATACGGCACTGCGTGGGATGCCCTTTCTGACCATGCCGGATGGCTTGGCGGCGCGGCTGTATTACTCGGGCACGCACCAGGAGGACATGCTGCAGAAGGCGAATCTCTATCGGCGCGATCTGGACTACTGCGTGGAGTACGCGACGACGCAGGTGCAGACGGTGGCGCAGATTGCGCAGGTGGAGACGACGGTGGCGGACGTGGCGGGTGGGGCAGTCTTGGCGAGGTTTGAGTAGGTTCGACTAGCAAATGCCGTCATTCCCGCGAAGGCGGGAATCCAGGGCCTGTTTGATGCTGGGCGCGTGAAGCAACCTGCGGTTGCTACTGGGCTCCCGCCTTCGCGGGAGCGACGGTTCAAGGGTGTACGGAGATCGTGCGCTCCGTGGCCGCCAATCATTCGGCGCAATGCTTCGCAATTGCGCCATACATTGCATTTGAGGGAAGCGGTCTGCTTCCCTTTTTCATTTCAGATAGGACATTCCATGGCAATTCAGCTTGTCGTGGTGCAGCCGTTCGGTGTGCACCAGCGTGGCGAGGTGATCGCGGATGCCCAGCAGGTTGCGGCCGTCTTGGCGGGCGACCTGGCGGGGCATGTGGTCAAGGTTGTGGTTGCGGATTCAACCGAGGCGGTAACGCCGAAACAGAAAGCGAGTGACGAATGAGTGTAGTGCAAGCGGGTGCGATCAATACGACGGCGCTGATCGTGCCGGACATCTATGTACAGATCATGCCGCCGTCCGTGGCTTACCTGAATGGCCTGCCGACCAATATCCTGGGCATAGTCGGCACGGCGACCTGGGGGCCAGTGAATTCGCCGACCGTGGTGGCGAGCATGGCGGACTATGCGAACAAGTTCGGTGCCTTGCAGGCGCGCAAGTACGATGCGGGTACGGCCGTCGCGGCGGCGGTGCTGCAGGGTGCCTGCAATATGCGCATCGTGCGCGTGACGGATGGCACCGATACGGCGGCGACGGCGACGCTGGGCACCAATGGCTTGACGGTGACGGCGAAGTATTCCGGTTCGCTGGGCAACGGCATCCAGGTGACGCTGGCGGCCGGTACGGCGGCGAATACGACGAAGGTGATCGTGGCCTTCCCGGGCCAGACGCCGGAGGTGTTCGACAATGTGGCCGGTACGGGCAACGCGTTGTGGGTGGCGCTGGCGGCGGCCATCAACAATGGTACGAGCACCTTGCGCGGGCCGTCTCAGTTTGTGGTGGCCTCGGCCGGTGCTGGGACGACGGCACCGACGCTCGGCGCGACGCCGCTGGCAGGTGGCACGGATGGCGCAGCCGGTGTGACCGGTACGACGCTGGTGGGTCAGGACATCGTGCCACGCCAGGGCATGTATGCCTTGCGCAATACGGGTACGAGCATTGCGATGCTGGCTGATTGCGATGCGAGCGCGACCTGGTCGTTGCAGCTGGCTTACGGCCTGTCGGAAGGCACCTACATGATCATGACCGGCCCGGCCGGCGATACGATCGCGAATGCGACGGCGACCAAGGCGACGGCGGGCATCGACAGTTATGCGGCCAAGCTCCTGTTCGGTGACTGGGTGTATTTCAACGATACGGTGAACGGGCAAATCCGCGTGATCTCGCCGCAGGGCTTCGTGGCGGGCCGCCTGGCGAATATGTCGCCGGAACAGTCGAGCCTGAACAAGCCGCTGTACGGCATCGTGGGCACGCAGAAGAGCTATGCCAACCAGTGCTATAGCGCGGCGGAGCTGACGCTCCTGGGCCAGGCGGGCATCGATGTGATCACGAACCCGTCGCCGGGCGGTAGCTATTACTCGGCGCGTTTCGGGCACAACAGCAGCTCGAATGCGGTGATCAATGGCGACAACTACACGCGCCTGACCAACTACATCGCCTACAGCCTGAATGCCGGCATGGGCCAGTACGTGGGCCAGCTGCACACACCGCAGCGCCGGCGCGAGGCGGCGTCGACCATTTCCAGCTTCCTGGCCAATATGGCGCAGCAGAACATGATCGGCGATGCGGGCGGCGGCGCGGCGTTCTCGGTGGTGGCGAACGACAGCAACAATCCGCCTTCGCGCGTGGCACTGGGTTATCTGCAGATCGATGTGAAGGTGAAGTACTTCAGCATCGT
>JAFAKZ010000209.1 GCA_019234745.1 Burkholderiales bacterium | reverse complement strand
CCGAAGGCCTGGGCCGAATTGAAGGTCAGCTCAGCCAGCCGCAGTTGCGAGCTGCCCGGATGACGGTCGATCTCACGCAAGGCATGCCACTGCACGAGGCTGACGCCCAGCACCGTGAGCTGCGCATCCAATATGCGGTGGTGCCTGTCCTGCAGCCGTTTGATCGATAAGCCGAGCCGTTCCAGCGGACTCATTGTGGATTCAGTGTCCCGCTGTGCTTGACGTATAAACATGTTTATATAATGATGGGCGTATCAACATGTTTATATTTTACGTGCGAAGGAAGCCGCTGTGAACTCGTCCCATCAGAAACTTGCCTTGTTTGCCGATACCCTGACCCTGTCCTACGAGAAGTTTGGCGAGGGTCGCCCTTATCTCGTACTGCACGGCGGTGCCGGCCCCCAGTCCATCAATGGCCTGGCGGCTGCACTAGGTAGCGGCGGCCACGTCATTGTGCCTATCCATCCTGGTTTCAACGGCACGCCAAGGCCCGAATGGTGCAAACGTATCAGCGACTTGGCGAGCGTATACCTGGCGCTACTGGAAGCGCTCGACGTGCACGATGTCGTCGTGGTAGGTAATTCGGTCGGTGGCTGGATCGCAGCCGAAATGGCCTTGCGCCACGCCTCGCGCATTGCCGGCATCGTGCTGCTGAACGCGGCGGGCATCGACACGGGCTCGCCAACCAGTCAAATTGCCGACCCGATGCAGATGGCGCCTGCAGAACGCGCCGCCGCGGCATTTTACGACCCCGCGCGCTACGGCATCATGCCGACAACGCCGGATGCGGTGGCCGCGATGATTGCAAACCAGCAGACCTTGCGCGTCTACGCGGGCGATCCGTTCATGCACGACCCCAGCCTGCATGGGCGACTGTCGGCATTGCGCGTTCCGACCCTGGTACTGTGGGGCGAAAGCGATCGCATTGTGGACTTGGCGTATGGCCAGCGCTTTGCCGCGGCAATACCGGGGGCAAGTTTCGTCGGCGTGCCGGAGGCGGGCCATTTCCCCCAGATCGAACAATTGGATATCGTCCTTGCTGCGATCAGGGAATGGCGAGTCTGATTGCTGGCCTGAAGCGCAAGCGGGCCAAGGCAGCGAGCCTTGGCCCTTTCCCCTTACAGCGACTGCAGGAACTCCAGCACCTGCTGGCGCATATCTGCACTCATATTCATGAAGCGGTTGCGCGCATTTGTCGCCTGGCCCCCGTGCCATAGGATGGCTTCCTCCAGCGTGCGGGCGCGGCCGTCATGCAGGTAGCGGACATTGGGGTCGATCTTGGCCACGTAGCCTATGCCCCACAGGGGCGCCGTACGCCATTCACTAGGGCCGGCCACGCCTTCAGTGAACGTATCGGCCAGGTCGGCGCCCATATCGTGCAGTAGCAGGTCGGTGAACGGGTGGATGGTCTGGTTGCGCAGCTCGGCGAACATATGCGTGCCCGTCTGCAGCTGCGCCACGTGGCAGGCCGTGCAGCGATTCTGGTCGAACAGGTGGGCGCCATTGGCGACGCGGGCCTGTGCAAGCTGATTGGCGGAATCGCTCAGTTCCGGCGCGGGGAAGTGCCGACGCGCCGGGACGCCCAGCAAGCTCAGATAGGTCGTGAGCAGATTGAGATCGCCATCGCTGACCAGTGCGCCACGCGCATCTGCTGCTACGCAGGCCGCGCCGGCCGAGCCCGCGCCACAGATATGCTTGGGCAGCAGGCTGCTGGTCACGCCGATATCCGAATTCAGGGCAAGCGCTGCCTGGAACGCAACCGTTGGCGCGCCGGCGCGCCAGCCGAAGCGGCCGACGCGGTTGATCTGCGGGTTGAGCGGATCAGGCACGATCTGCAGCTTGCCGCCCGCGCCGTCTACATCGACCTGGCCGTTGGTGACGAGCCTCTGCAGTTCCGTCTCCGGCACCGCTTCGATCAGACCCATGCCCACCAGATACGGCGCCGCACGTACGCTCATCCGAGTGGGCAGCGGCAACGCAGCGCCGGTCTTGTCGGTGAGCGTATAGCTCGGTTTCTGCAGCGTGTAGGGCGTGCCATCCGGGTACTTGCCCATGACCTGGATATAGGGTGCCAGCGCGAGCAGCGCGTCGCGGCCGTCGAAGGTCTGGTTGTTCGCGGCCTTCAGCATGCCCTGGAAGATGCGCGAACCGAAGCGCGGATCGGCGACTTGCTGTCCACCGCTGCCCGAGGCGCTGACGAATACGCCCTGCTTGGACAAGGGTGAACCCAGCGCGGGAGAGCTCTTGCCATCGGCGAAATGGCACTGCGCACAAGCGTCCGCCGCAAACAGGGGGCCTATCTTGCCCGCCTGCTCCGGGAAGGGCTTGTTGCCCGGTTCGGTGTGCGCACCCGTGGCGAAGGAGGTGTGGAACAGGCGCCGCCCCTCCATCCAGGGTTGGATATTGTAGCCGGCGATATTCGTGCCGGCCTGCTCCAGCATCTTGTCCGGCTGGTTCGAGGTGTCCTCCTGCACCGTCAGGTCGCCGCCCGACAGCGCTTCGTCGGGCATGACAGTCGAGTCCCAGGGGCGCACCACGTTGTATTCCGGCCCGCGATACCAGGCGTGGACGCCTGTACTACCGGCCTTGTACACGAGCGCGTCGGCGTAATAGGCGGTCTGCCCCAGCAGCGTCTTGTCGCCCGCAAGGAAAATGCCCAGCTCGAATTCAACCAGATCGCCCGTTCTGAGCGGCCGGTGATTCTCGTTTGCCTTGGTGTTGATCTGCTTGACCAGCACGAAGTCGTTGCCCGGTACATCGTAGCTGGGCGGCGTGTAGTTCGTGTTCGGGTCGGAAGCAAGCGCGTTGTAGTTGGCCAGCGGCGTCTTGGTGATAACGCCGCCGGGCAGCAGCTTCATGCCGCCGTTGTCGGCGTAGAGCGCCACGCGCGTGGGCTGCAGCGGATCGCTCGCCGTGCGGCCGATATAGCCATGGCGGAAGTTCGTGCCGTGCAGATAGGACTGCGGACGCACCACGATGGTGAGCACGCGCTCGTCGGCACTGCCCGGCACCGCATTGTCGTAGATGGTGATGTCGTGCGTCCGGTGCTCGAAATAGTCGACCGGGAAGATGGCGTAGATGCCGCCCTGGTTGTTGGCGCCTTGCTCGCGCGCATGGCGCGAGCGCACCCGGCCGCCGATGTGGGTGACGAGGGTGCCGTCGGGCAGCGTGTACTGCGTGTCGGCCAGCTGATTGGGCCAGCTTAGCGGAGTAAAGCTTACATTTGATGCGCTTGGGCGCACGGCCAGGTGTGCGGTTGCCGCCGGTGCCTGGGGCGAGGCGATTCGCGCGTTGTCGGAAGACGAGGCGTTGCGCCCGGCCAGGAACAGGCAGAGCAGGCTGGCCATCATGGCCGGGGCCCGGCCAAAACCGCGTATCGATGCAAACGGGCTGTACATGGGATTCCTCCTGTATTGCGTTGCCCGAATGCAGCCACCGGCCCCATTGCCTGGAGCCG
>JAFAKZ010000045.1 GCA_019234745.1 Burkholderiales bacterium | reverse complement strand
AGGCCGCGACATCTGGTGGCACAAGCTTGTGGAAGGCAAGAGCGAGCAGTGCGAGCCCACTTGGGTGAACGCCGAGCATCCGCTCTTCATCCTCTATACATCCGGCTCGACGGGCAAGCCCAAGGGCATCCAGCACTCCAGCGGCGGCTACTTGCTGGGCGCGCTCAACTCCTTCCGCTGGGTGTTCGACCATAAGGCGGACGACGTGTTCTGGTGCACGGCCGACGTGGGCTGGATCACGGGCCACAGCTATGTGTGCTACGGCCCGCTAGGCAGCGGCGCGACGCAGGTCATCTTCGAGGGCGTGCCCACCTACCCGGATGCGAACCGCTTCTGGCAGATGATTGCGCGCCACAAGGTATCGATCTTCTATACGGCGCCCACGGCCATCCGCTCGCTCATCAAGCTGGGCACGGACCTACCCAAGCAGCACGACCTGTCCTCGCTGCGCCTACTCGGCACCGTGGGTGAGCCGATCAACCCGGAAGCCTGGATCTGGTACCACGAAACGGTGGGCCAGACCCGTTGCCCCATCGTGGATACCTGGTGGCAGACGGAAACGGGGTCGGTGATGATCTCGCCCCTGCCGGGCGCGGTCGCCACCAAGCCGGGCTCCTGCACCCTGCCCCTGCCGGGCATCATCGCGGATATCGTCGATGAATCGGGCGCGACAGTAGAACCGGGCAAGGGGGGCATGCTGGTCATCAAGAAGCCCTTCCCCAGCCTGGTGCGCACCATCTGGGGCGACCCGGATCGCTTCAAGAAGACCTACTTCCCCGAGGAATTCAACGGCAAGTACTACCTGGCCGGCGACTCGGCGCACCGTGACGAGCACGGCTATGTATGGATCATGGGCCGCATCGACGACGTACTGAATGTATCGGGCCACCGCCTGGGCACGATGGAGATCGAATCGGCGCTGGTCGCCAACCCCCTGGTGGCGGAAGCCGCCGTGGTGGGTAAGCCGCACGAAATCAAGGGCGAGGCCGTGGTCGCCTTTGTGGTGCTCAAGGGCCCACGACCTTCAGGCGACGAGGCGAAGAAGATCGCCGACCAGCTGAAGAACTGGGTGGCACACGAAATCGGCAAGATCGCGCAGCCGGACGATATCCGCTTCGGCGATAACCTGCCAAAGACGCGCTCGGGCAAGATCATGCGCCGCCTGCTGCGTTCCGTGGCGCGCAATGAGGAGATTACTCAGGATACGTCGACGCTGGAGAACCCGGCCATCCTGCAGCAGTTGCAGCAGACGAACTAGGGTCGGGTCGTTACTTGGCAAGAGGCCACCGTAAACACGGTGGCCTTTGTTTTTGTAGATCGGAAAACGAGCTGCCTTCGCGGGAACAACGCACTTGTAGGGTGTCATTAGGCGCAGCGCAATGCACTAAACGGTTGAGCCATGACAAAGGTCTGGTGCATTGCGCTGCGCCTAGTGGCACCCTACCAAACCACTACGGCCGCAGCGTATCACCCCAGCATCTTCTTCAACTCACCCGAATCGATCAGCTTGGCCAGGTCGTTGGCACCACCCACCAGCACGCCCTTGACGAACACCATGGGGAAAGTCGGCCAGCCAGTCCACATCTTCAGGCCGTTGCGACGGCGCCATTGGCCGAAGTAGCTGCCGTACTCCAGATAGTGGTGCGGCACACCTGCCGCCTCCAGCGCCTTGCGCGCCTTCTTCGGGAAGGGGTTCTGCGCCATGCCTACTACCACAACTGCGTGCTGGGCGATGGCCGCCTCCACCTCGCGGATGATGTCGGCGCCAACGCTATCGACCTGGCTACGTACGGCGGGATGGATGCGCTCCTCCGGCAGCGTATTTCGCGTCATATATTTCTCCGGTTGTTATCGCT
This sequence comes from Burkholderiales bacterium, assembly GCA_019234745.1. Classification (GTDB taxonomy): domain Bacteria; phylum Pseudomonadota; class Gammaproteobacteria; order Burkholderiales; family Chitinimonadaceae; genus JAFAKZ01. The sequence goes on along the minus strand of JAFAKZ010000045.1, from coordinate 2,650 downwards.
TGTCGTTTGGGGCGCTTACGGTAGCGCACTGGTTTCGGCATGCCATTGCAGGCCGCCCGCCAGCATCGTACCAAAGGCTTCGGCCGGTACGGGCCTGCTGACGAGGTAGCCCTGCACCTCGTCGCAGCCCTCGCTGCGCAGGAACTCCCACTGCGCCTGCGTTTCCACGCCTTCCGCGATCACGCGCAGATTGAGGTTGCGCGCGAGGTTGATGATGGCACGCGTGATGGCGCTATCGTCCGGGTCGCCCGGTACGTCGGCCACGAAGGAGCGGTCGATCTTGAGCTTGTCGGCACTGAAGCGCTTCAAGTAGCTGAGCGAGGAATAGCCGGTGCCGAAGTCGTCGATGGCCAGCTTCACACCCATCTGTTCTAGTGCAGACATGGTGCGCACCGTGGAGTCCACATTCTGCACGATGATGCTTTCCGTCACTTCCAGCCCCAGCCAATGGGGCTCAAGCTCGTACTGATCGAGCAGGGCCGCGATGCTGTCGACCAGCTCGCGCTGGTAGAACTGCACGGCCGACAGGTTCACCGCCACTTCGATGGCCGGCAGGCCGGCATCCTGCCAGGCCTTGTTCTGGCGGCAAGCCTCGCGCAGTACCCACTGGCCGATGGGAGCGATCAGGCCACGCTCTTCTGCCAGGGGGATGAACTCGATTGGCCCCAAGAGGCCCTTGTCCGGGTGCTGCCAGCGGATCAGCGCCTCGGCGCCGATGATGCGGCCCGTGGCGATCTCCACCTGCGGCTGGTAGTGCAGCACGAACTCGTTGCGCTCCAGCGCGCGACGCAGCTGGTTTTCCACGGCTAGGATTTCGCGCGCGCGGATATTCATATCCGCCGTATAAAAGCGGTAGGTGTTCCGGCCGCTTTCCTTGGCGTGGTACATGGCCGCGTCCGCATTGCGGATCAGCGTGTCGTAGTCCTCGCCGTCGTTCGGATACAGCGCGATACCCAAGGATGGCGTGACCACCAGTTCGTGCTCGGCCAGCGAGAAGGGCTCGGCCAGGCGCGACAGCACGCGGTCGGCCACCACGGCGATATCGGCGTCGCTGTCCATATGGCGCAGCAGCATGACGAACTCGTCGCCACCCAGGCGCCCCACCACGTCGCCAGCACGCAACGATTCGGCCAGGCGCCGCGCTACTTCCTGCAGCAGCAAGTCGCCCACTGCGTGGCCCAGCGAATCATTGACCGTCTTGAAGTGGTCCAGGTCGACGAACAGCACAGCACGCCGCTCGCCGTGGCGCTGGCCTTCGCTGATCGCCTCTTCCGTCAGCTCGCGGAAGTACGCCCGATTGGGCAGCTCCGTGAGCGCATCGAAGCGCGCCAGGTGCAGGATGCGTGCCTCGGCCGCCTTTGCCTCGCTGATGTCACGGATCAGCGCCACCACCTCGCCCACGCGGCCCGTCACATCGCGCGCGACGTTGATCTGCATGGAAGCGGTAAAGATGTCACCGCTCTTGCGTCGCAGCGGAATCTCGCCGTTCCAGCCACCCGTGCGCAAATAGGCGTCGCGCACCTGGTCGTAGCGGGACCCTTCGGCATCCGGGTCGCGCAGCAAGGTCACCGGCTTACCCACCACCTCATCCGCCGCATAGCCCGTGATCTCGCAGAAGGCGCGATTCACGGAAGCAATATTGAAGCTGGGCGACACGACCATGATCGCCTCGGCCGTGTTGTCGAACACCTTGGCGGCCAGCTCCATGCGCGCCGCCGCCGCCTTGCGTTCGGTCAGGTCGCGCACGATGCGCAGGATACCAATCGAGCGGCCGTCCTGGTCGCGCATCAAGACGCCCTTGGCACTGACGGCCAACACGGTACTGTCTCCGCGCAGCAGTTCGATCTCGTATTCGCCGCACAGGCCGTCGATCAGCACGCGGTGCCGCATCATATGGTCGTCATAGGCATGCCAGGCTTCGACGATAAAGCGCGGCATCGCCTGCCCGATAAAACTCTCGCGCGACACATCCAGGAGCGCCAGCATGGCCGGATTGGCGTCCAGCACGCGGCCATCCAGGTCGACCACGCAGATGCCGTCGAGGTTGCTCAGGAACAGCTCGCGGTATTTGGACTCGGAAGCGCGCAGGGCGGCTTCAGCCTGCATACGCTCGACGATATCGAGTTCCAGCGCATCGTTCTTTTCGCTGAGTTCGTCGAACAATCGGTGCAGCTCGGCGCGGGCCCAATCAAGCTGGCGCCCCAGGTCGCCGATCTCGTCGCCGCGTGTCCACACGAAGGCCTTGGCGCGCGAGTCACTGGTGAGTGAGCGTGCCTGTTCGGACAGCAAGCGCAGGGGTCGCAGGAAGCGCGAATCGAGCAGCAGTAGAATCAGTAACAGACTCACCGCCAGCTCGACGGCAATCATCGCCACGTACTCGCGCGCCTGATCGCGCAGGCGCACGTGCAGGTCGCCATCGTCGAAGGTGACGCTGACGGTGCCGATCACCTTGTCGCCGTAACGGATCGGGCTGGCTAGCGTACTGAGTGCGCCGCGCTGCCGCTCCGGCATATTGGTGACGATAAACGGCTCGAAGGTACCGTCGACGCGCACGGCGACGATGCGGCCGTCCTTCATGACCGTATCGACCAGCGGCTTGCCGGCGTTCAGTGACAGATCCCACAAGGGCTGCTTGAGACCGAGCGCCAGC
>JAFAKZ010000593.1 GCA_019234745.1 Burkholderiales bacterium | reverse complement strand
AGTGCGGCGAGTAGGAATCGGGATTGCTTCATCGTGTACTCCGTCTGGTAGTGGCGCCGCACCCCTTGTGCAGCCGTCGAGACGGAGTCTAGTTAAATTCCCAAAAAACATAAAAGATGTGTTTTTTATTACTTTATGCGATTTTGCATGCTGCCAATGTGCGCTGAAGAGGTAAGGTAGCAACGGTGAACCCTTGTGTGGTTGGATCCGGATTGCTTTGTTATCCCGCTATCCGTGAGTCGGCGCCCACAGGCCAACCGGTAGTGGCACGATGTGCTGCGACGTAAACTGTCGGGACGATTACTATGGCTGATAGCCTCGAAGCCGTGATCGCCTCCGTCGGAGCCGGCGCCACCTGGCTTCACCGCGAGTTGGTCGAGATGTAGCCCTCACTGCACGGCGTGGGCCTCGCGTATCAGTTCGACCCAGGCCTGGGCAGCGTGAGAAAGATAGCCACCGCGGCGCCAGATCAGGGCAATATGCCAGACAAGGTCCGGGTCGGTGATGCCAATATTGCGCACTCCCGCGTGTTCCCGCTGACTGGCAACCATGCGGGGCAAGAAGCCTACTCCGAGGCCGCCCGCTACCAACTCCAAGATGAAGCTGATCTGACTCGAGCGCGTGGCGATGTTCGGCTCGAAGCCGTTCCGTCGGCATGCGCCGAGGATAATGGGATTCAACGCGAATCCTTCGCTGAAGAGAATCAGCGGCACGTCTCGCAACTCGGCGATGCTCACCGTACTTCGTCGTGCAAGCGGGTGGTCATGGGCTACCAGCAAGTCCAGCGGTTCGCGGCGGACGTCCTGCCAGTCAAATTCCTGGCTCACTGGCAGCAGGCTCGCGGCAATATCGAGTTCGCCATCGACGATCAGTTCTTCTAGTCGCTTGCTGCCCTGTTCCGTCAAACGGATATCAATCCCCGGATAGCGCCGGCGATAGGCGGTGAAGACCGGTGCAAAGAGCACATCTGCGCCAACGGGTGGAAAGCCGATGCGCAACACGCCCTGGCGGAGTCCGCGTAGCTCGGCCAACTCGCTGATGAGGCTGTCGCGTTCGGCGAGCATCGCGACGGCCCGGCGGAATACGACTTCGCCGGCAATGGTCAAGGACGGCGGGCTGACCATACGATCCAGCAACAAGAAGCCAATCTCTTCTTCCAGCTGTTTGACCGCCTTGCTGACGGTAGGTTGTGTGGCAAACACGGTACTTGCAGCGCGCGAAAAACCCTGTTGACGGACGACTTCAACAAACATGCGAAGTGCACGCAGATCCATGGCTATTCCAATATTGAATTCGTGTGATTCATACAATTCATTTTATGCATGCCGTTGCAAGAAATACAATTTGCCGCATCGAGTTGTAGGGGTGATTGGTCATGTCGACATCGATGCACAAGACAGCGCGTGCCGATTCAACGATAGCCGTGCTCGCTTTTGTCTTACGTTGCACGGGCGCAGCGACACTGGCGCAAATTCTCGCGATCCGTGCCGGGCTGCCGTTCCCCGTGTGGGCGGCGATGTCTGCGGTCATCGTCTCGCAGGACGAACTACGCCAAACCAATGCCATGTTGGCGGCGCGCATTGTCGGGACTGCCATCGGCATCGTCGTGGCGACGGGTGTGGCGGCGTCGTTTGGCTTTGCCGACGGCCGCGAGGCCGTGGAGGTTGCGATTGCCGTCGCCCTGTGCGCATTGTTCGCCCAGTGGCGTCCGGATTTGCGTGTATGCATGTGGACGGCGCCGCTTGTCCTGTTGAGCGAGCGCCACAACACACCGTTTACCGGCTTTGCGTTGGATCGTGGATATGAAGTCATGCTCGGTGCGCTCGTCGGGGGCGCCGTACATTGGCTATTGGACTCTCTGGTTTACGCCTTCAGCACGCGCCTGCATCGGCACACGATGTTCGCGCGGTGGCATCCCGCGGATCCTGCTGAGAGCCGCGCCCCGCATCGCTTAGGTGCTCAGCTTCGCAGCACAACCAGCACATCTAATGGCCATTTGGCAAGGAGGGCGTAAACCATGGTTACGCTGGCTACTATTTTTCCACGAGGTACGCTGCGCAGGGTGATGGTCGGCGACGCATTGCGTGGTGGCATCATCAGTGCCGTGCCGGCGATGGCGTCGGCGCTGCTCGGCGATCCGCTGCTGTGCTGGTCCGCAATTGCCGCCTTCTGGACGTGTTTTTGTGATCCCGGCGGTGCGAGAAGGACGCGCTTGTTCTACGGCGTCGTGTTCGGCCTATTGGCTTCGATGGCATCCGCATTTGCGGCATGGATAGGAACTATTCCGGCCGTCGCGTTGGTGCTCGTAGCCATGGCTGGGTTCATAGGCGGCTTCGCCGCCAGCCTCGGTCCCACCGTGGGTAGCTGTGCCTCGCTCGTGGTCACCGCGTTCGCGATCTCATTGGTGTCGCCGGTGGCGACGCCTGAGAATGCTGTCCGTTACGGACTTTATTTCCTCTATGGCAATGCTTGGGCGCTGGCGTTTGGCGTGGTGTTCTGGAAATCCGATCCTTTGGCCGCGGCGAGGCGCGCTGCCGCCAACGGTTGGGAAGACCTGGCGACCACCGTACGGAGCTTCGCCAAGCAGTTGGTTCGCCTGGAGCCGCGTTCCGACACGTGCAGCATCTGGCGTGTCGAGGTACGCAAGCACATCGAGACGGTGCGCAAGGTGGCAAGCGATTATCGCCGCTCCTCGTCGGTCGAATTTGATGCGCAAGCGCGGCGAGCACTCAGTCTCGTTGAAGAGCTGGAGCAGGTTCTTGCCTGCGCGGCTGCACTGGACGATCTGGTTGCCCGCTGGTCTCGTGTGCCATCCAGTCACTTTTGGCAAGCGGCACAACTGTCCCTGACGCTTGAGCAGTTGGCATCCTTACTGGACATGGCGTCGTCATCGATCGGCTTTGACGACGAACCGCCGTGCGAGTTCGACGTGCGACGCAGGGGCTTCCGGGCCCGGATCGACGGTTTCGAGGATGTCTGCACAACCACGGCCCTGCCACGCGATTATTACGCTGACTCCGTTGCGATTGTCACGGCATTGCGGAATGCCGACCTCGCAATTGAGCGGGCTTCGCGCCTACAGCCCGTCGCTGCATCGAGAGATTCCTCGCAGCGTATTTCGCTGTTGAGTGCAGCTGCGGAAACCGTCGGGCGCCTTTACCGCGAATTCAAACCCGGCTCACTATGGTTTCAGCATGGCTTCCGCGTTGCGCTGGTTTGCGTGATCGCTGTCTTCGTGGTGCAGCATACGCAGCCCAATCACGGCTATTGGCTCATTCTTACGGCCTTGTTCCTGACGCAGCCGACGGTTGCGAACACGCTGACGCTGTCCGCGCAGCGTGTTGCAGGAACCTTGCTGGGTGCGGTCCTTGCAGTGGTCATCGGTGCCGTCGTGCACTCGCCGCTGATGCTTGGCCTATGCATATTGCCGCTGGCAGTAGGGACACTTGCCGGGCGCACGGTCAGCTACTGGGCGTACACGCTGTTCCTGACATCGCACTTTGTCATCGTCGCGCAGCTGGGCCAGCCGCAATCATCGGAAGTGGACCTTGCGCTGGCGAGGCTGTTGAACAGCGCTGGCGGTGCCGCAATCGCTGCGGGAGTCTCGCTTCTCGCTTGGCCTCGGTTCGAGAGGCATCAGTTGGCGAGCGCACTCGGCCTCGCAATGAAGGCTGAGGCCGATTACCTGGGGGCCGCCCTTCGTGTTGCAGCACGCGACGGAAACAGCCCGAGAGTCAGCCTGAAGGCGTTACGGCGAAAGAGTTGCCTGGCGATTGACGCCGCTGAGGAATCGATACATCGCACATTGTTTGAACCCAGCGCTCAGGTCAAGCAGGCCGCTGCAGCACGACGCATTGTCGCGGCACTCCGCCGCGCCACGGGGGGCGGGGCAATGTTGGAAGTGCTGTCGTCTATGGAAGGTGAGGCCACTTCCAGCGCCGTGCTGACGGCATTCGCGGGGTGCGTTGAAGCAGAAATGCAGCACTGCGCACAAGCCATCCGGGATCACTCGGCACGCGAGGATGTTGCCGTCGGGACACGCCCGGTCGTCGCTACCGCTGCACTTCCACAGCCCTTGCAACAAGCGGTGCGATGCATCGCGGACGAGGTAGAGGCCGTCGGCCATCGCGCACGGCGACTCGGTTCCCTGATCGGGGAATCTGCCGCGGCGTCGTGAGGTTTGCAGCTTGCTTAGTCAGTAGAGAGGAAGATCATGAAGGTTGCGTTGTTCGTTCCCTGCTTTATCAACGCCTTCTCGCCGGAGGTTGGTATCGCGACACTTGAACTGCTGGAGAAGCTGGGTTGCGAGGTCGACTACCCGCTCGACCAGACGTGCTGCGGCCAACCCATGGGCAATAGCGGTTGCGAGAAGGAAGCTGCGGCGACCGAGGAATTGTTCGTCCGCAATTTCCAAGGCTACGACTTTGTCGTGTCGCCCAGCGGCAGCTGCGTCCACCACGTGCGTGACCACCTGACCGCCTGCGAGCAGAGTCACCAGGCACGCGCCGTCCGCGCGCACACCTATGAGCTGGTCGAGTTTCTGCACGACGTGCTCGAAGTGCGCGAATTCCCATGGGCAGAGTTTCCCCACAGGGTTGGTCTGCACAATAGCTGTGGCACTTTGCGCGCGCTGCGTACGGCCAAGATGTCCGAGATCGAGGAGCCGTTTTTCTCGAAGCCGCTGGCCTTGCTCAAGCACGTCAAAGGCATCGAGTTCATCACGCCGGACCGGCCCGACGAATGCTGCGGCTTTGGTGGCACATTCTGCGTCACAGAAGCGGCGGTATCGGCACGCATGGGCATCGACAAAGTGCGCGACCACCAGCGCCACGGTGCCGAGTACATCGTGTCCGCCGACTCGTCCTGCCTGATGCACCAAAAGGGATGTTCGGACCGGCTGAGTCTTGGCCTGAAGTTCATCCACATCGCCCAAATTCTGAATGGAGCGCGAGCATGAAACGCGTTGACCACGCAGCGAAAGCCGAGAAGTTTGTCGGCGACACCAAGCACATCGAATTCCACGACAAGCGACTGTGGGAATTGCGTACTTCCCGCGATACCGAAGTCCACGGGATTCCCGAATGGGAGGAACTGCGCTCGCTGGCATCGGCGATCAAAGGGCATACGCTCACGCACTTGGCGGACTACCTCGAAGAGTTCGAACGCAATGCGGTTGCCAACGGTGTCGTCGTGCATTGGGCCAAGGACGCCGAGGAGCATAACCGTATCGTGCACCAGATATTGAGCGAGCGTGGCGCGAAGCTGCTCGTCAAGAGCAAGTCCATGCTTACCGAGGAGTGCGAGATGCGCCCCTACTTGGAAGCGCGCGGCATCACCGTCGTCGAAACGGACCTGGGTGAGCAGATCCAGCAGCGCGACAACGAGATGCCATCGCACATCGTGGTGCCCGCCGTGCACAAGCTCGCCACGGATGTGGCCAAAGTGTTCGCCAAGACGATCGGGACGGACCCGAACGAGAGCAGCATTCCCGCGCTCGCCGAAGCGCAAAGGCAGGTGACGCGCCCGCTCATCCTCAAGGCCGATGCGGGTATGACCGGATGCAACTTCGCCGTCGCCGAAACGGGGGGCATCACCGTGTGCACCAACGAGGGCAATGCGGACCTGAGCGCGAACGTACCGCCCCTGCACATCGCGTCGATCGGCATCGAAAAGCTGATCCCGAAGCTAGAGCATCTGGGCGTGTTTATCCGCATGCTGTCGCGCAGCGCGCTCGGCTCGCCGATTACGCAGTACACCTCCCACTTCCGCGGTCCGCGCGCGGGGGGCGAACTGCACTACGTGCTGGTGGACAACGGCCGCTCGGCGCGGCTGGCCATGGATGACTTCTGGTATTCGCTCAAATGCATCCGCTGCGGGGCGTGCATGAACACCTGCCCCGTCTACCGGCGCAGCAGCGGCTTGAGTTACGGCGGCGTGTACGCAGGACCCATCGGCGCCATCATCAATCCGACCTTCGACCTGAAGAAGTATAGCCTCCTGCCCTTCGCGTCGACGCTGAACGGCAGCTGCACCAATGTCTGCCCGGTAAAGATCAATATCCACGAACAGATTTACAAGTGGCGCCAGATCGTCGCCGAGAAACGCGAGTTGCCATTCGTGAAGCAGAGCGCCATGAAGGTGGCCGGCCAGGTTCTATCGTCGCCGAAGCTGTTCCGCGCCGCGGTGGAGGTGGCGGACACCGCCGTCGCCAAGCTGCCCAGGGCAGTTCTCTACAACCCGTTGAACGTCTGGGGCAAGCAGCGTGAGCTGCCGGAAGCGCCCAAGCAGACGTTTCGCGACTGGTTTCTCGAAAGGAGCAAGAAATGAGCAGCCGAGACGAAATGCTATCCAAGCTAAGGGGTGTTGACCGGCGCCCATTGCCGCTGCCTGACGTTCCAACCTTCGACCGGTCATTGCGGCCATCGACGGAGGAGTTT
>JAFAKZ010000193.1 GCA_019234745.1 Burkholderiales bacterium | reverse complement strand
AGCAGCGTTGGGATCATCTGCCATACGCGGCGAATGATGTAGGCGAACATCAATGACTCCCTGCCAAGGCACGCAAGCCCGGCAACGGTAAGGAAACAGCATCAGTGAAAGGCGCAATTGCCGCAATGCAGCATGGCGCCTTACCATGGACAGGCGCAAGCCCCCTGTATGTGAACTTCAATCTGCGTCGCGGGGCGCGGGCGAACGGAAACATGCTCAGCTCAGCCGGCGAATGCGATCAACGCGCATGGGCGGCTGCTTGCTTGGCGCTGTCGATGTCCACATACATCCACAACTGCCTGTCGTCCGGAGTCGGCTTGAAGCCGCTCACCCAGGGCTGCGCCAGATAGGTGCGGATACGGTTGACGGCGAACACCCACGGCCCATAGACCTCGGCAATGCGGCACATGCGATCGATCAGGGCCGTGCGTTCCGGCGTATCCGGCATGGCCGATACCTGCTCAAACAGCGCGTCGTACTCCTTGTTGCGGAAGCGGGTATCGTTGGTCGCACCGGCCAGCGGACCATATAGCAGCGGCAGAAAATTCGTCGCATCGGGGTAGTCTTGCGACCAGGCGCCGAAGGTGAACTGATAGTGGCCGGTGAGGCGGTTCTTCAACAGGTCGGAGAAATTCGCCGTATCGATAACCAGATGGATATGGATACGGTCGAAGGCCTTGCTGATCAGCTCGTCGAGATCACGCCCATCCTGCCCCGTCTCCGCCAGATAGCTGATCGTGAGCGGACGACCGTCAGGCGAGGTGCGGTAGCCGGTGGCCGGGTCGATCTTGTAGCCGAATACGTCTAGCAAGGCATTGGCGCGCGCCGGGTCATACTTGCCGAGCGGATTCTTGATGATGGGATCGTAGCCCGCGATACCGGGCGGCAGGATGGACTGCATCAAGCGCGCCTGGCCATTGCGGACGATATTCGCCTCGGTCACCTGGTTGTAGGCCATGCCGATGGCGCGGCGTAGCGCAATCTTCTCGTTCGTATAGCCGCCCACCACCGGGTCGTCCATATTGAACTGGTAGTAGCGCGTTTCGGGGATGGGGATACTGGTGAACTGGAAGCCGCGCGCCTTCCAGCGGGGCGACAGCTCGCCCTTCGGTGCCAGCATATTGACGTAGTTGTAGCCAAGGCGCGGAAGCACGTCGAGCTGGCTGTTCTCGAACGATACCCAGGCAGCCTGCGGCAGCTCGATCACGCGGATATCGATATTGCCAATACGGGGCAGCTGCTTACCCTCGAGTTCCTTGGCTAGTTTCTGATCGACGCCTTTCGCATCCGGGTCGGGCCGATACTCCTTGCCGCGATAGTTGGGATTGGCCGTCAACAGCATGCGCACACGCGGTTCCCATTCCTTCAGCATATAGGGGCCGGTGCCTACGGGATGCGCTTCAGAATCCTGACCGTAGCGCTCGATCACTTCGCGCGCGACCGCGGACGTGGCATTCACCGCCATCACCATGGGCAAGGTGTAATCCGTGTGGGTCAACTTGATCTGCAAGGTGTACTTGTCAAGCGCCTTCAGGCCTTCGATAGGCTTGTCGTAATCGAATTTGCCTGTCTTGGTCGCCTGCTCGATCTTGTCGTCCAGTCCAATGATCTTGCCCTGCAGGAGCGAGGACCACGGTGCGCCCCGGTTACCGGGGTCCACCAGGCGCTGCAGGCTGTAGACGTAATCCTGCGCGACCAACTCGCGTTGTTTGCCATGGAAGGCAGCGTCTTCGGCGAAATAGATGCCCGGTTTGATCTTGAAGACGAAGGTCCTGCCGCCATCGAGCACCGTCGGCAAGTCGGCCGTCTCGGCGACCAGCTTCTGCGGATTCGACAAATAGTCAAACTGCAGCAATGGCTCGAATATCTGCTCATCGACGTGATCGGACATCTGATCCGAATACTTCGCCGGATCGAAACCCGACTCGGGGCCTTCGATATAGGTATGCAGTGTCTTGGATAGATCAGCCGGATTGCGGGCCGACGACGTCAGAGCCATGGCAGCCATGCCGGCGGCGAAGAGAATGCGGGAGAATTGACTGAACCGGGTAATCACGTTCGATCTCGTACATCGGCTGAAACCAGACGATCCGCTGCGCAGCTTCAGGTTCACATGAAAGACGGGCGCGGAATCCGCGCCCGACCAAGCATTCCAGGCAACAAAAAACGGGGCGTGGCACACAGCCCGCCCCGTTA
>JAFAKZ010000503.1 GCA_019234745.1 Burkholderiales bacterium | reverse complement strand
AGCGGGTCGTAGTATTCCACTTCCACACCCATGCGCTTGAGCGTGCCGTTGCAGAAAATGCGCGTCGGCTCGTAGGTGGAGTCCACCATCAAGAGATGGTCGCCCGGCGCCAGCAAACCCAGCAAGGTAGTCGTGATGGCGGCCAGGCCAGAGGGCAACAGCAGGCAGCCCGCCGCCCCTTCCACCTCGCACAGGGCGTCCTCCAGCGCACGCGTCGTTTCCGTCGACAGGCGCCCGTAGTCGGTACGCGAACCTTGCGCTGCGCGCAGCGCAGCCGTATCAGGGAAGAGCATGGTGGAGGCACGCACGACGGGCGTATTGACGGGGCCGTGGGCGGACTTGTCGCGACGCCCGCCGTGAGCAAGGCGGGTCGCGGGCTGGAGCGGCTTTTCAGACATGGAATCAGGCTGCGAAAATTCGATATGCGACTGTAGGGATGGCGCGCTTCCACTGTCAACCCGCTTGACCGGTAGAAAAGGACAAGCTACATTACGTGCATAGCGCCGATTTGAACGATCAGCTTGCGGGCGCTCTATAAATGCGGCTAAAGCGAGGTCAAGCCGGACCTCCCTGGGAGAGAAGGCCACAAACCCGCAAGCCGACAAGCTGCGGGTTTTTTGTTTTTCTGCGCCGGCTAGATGCACCGCCGGCATGCAGCAGTAGTACCCCACGCGCCGATTTAATCGACAACTTGCGGAGCGCGTGACGACCTAGAAATCGTCGAAGGCCCACTGGCCGTCTGCTAAAGCGCCGCCCATGAAGGGCACGCTGTCACCCCAGATAGGAGCTGCCCCATGTTCGACTGCCTCGACACCTTCCATTCCGCCGCCAAGCTGCCCTCCGCACAAAAGGCCGCCACCCCCTCCCCCGCTGCGCTGGCCCGCCAATACGCCGGCCGCAACTGGGTGCGCTTCCAGGCACGCGACAACGGCCATTCGGCGCTCGCCAAGGTACGCGAGATCGCCCTTTACCTGAACGCCAAGGTCGAGCGCACCAGCGACGACAGCATCGTGCTGCTGGACCTGAGCCTGACGGAAATCCTCGCGCTGTCTGATCGATTTGGCGATGCGCTGGGTGTGGAGGCGCATATTTCGACGGCGAAGGCGCATTGAATTGCCACCTTCGCGCGAATGACGCTCTTGTAGGGTGCCATTAAGCGCAGCGCAATGCACCGAACAGTTGAGGCATATCTACGGCTTGGTGCATTGCGCTGCGCTTAATGGCACCCTACAACTGCGCTCGATACGAGCCAAGCGATGGGATTCCCGGACGCTGTCCCGCCGCAATCCGGCCCACTGTCCTTTGCGCCCTGCCCCGCCGCGACTACACTGTCCAGCCAACCCAAGCTGGTATCGACATGCAGTCGCACGACTCGTTTTCGCATCGCTTCCGCCACGAGGCAGCGGCGCTTTGGCAGCTGGCCTGGCCCATGCTCGTAGGGCAATTGGCCTCGGTCGGCATGAACGTGGCCGACGTCGCCATGTCTGGCCACGCCTCATCCTTCGACCTGGCCGCCGTCTCGCTGGGCGCCTCCATCTGGTCCATCCTGATCGTGACCATGATGGGTGTGATCATGGCCGTGAACCCGACCGTCTCCCACCTGGTCGGCGCCGGTGAGCGCGAACGCATCCCCCACACGGTACGGCAGGCCATGTGGATGGCGCTGGGCGTGGGCGTCGCAGGTCTTCTCATGGCCGATGCTGCCTCGCTGATCTTCGACCATATGCAGATCGAGCCGGCCGTGCGCGATGTGGCCACACGCTTCCTGCACGTGATCGCACTGGCCATGCCGGCCTTCGCCCTTTACCGCGTGCTGTATGGTTACAGCACGAGCCTGAACCAGACCAAGCCCATGATGCTGATCGCGCTGCTGGCGCTGGCGCTCAACGTGCTACTCAACTGGCTACTGGTGTTCGGCCATTTCGGCCTGCCGCGACTAGGTGGCGTGGGTTGCGCCTATGCTTCGCTCGGCTGCGTCTGGTTCAACCTGTTTGCGCTCCTCGCCTGGATGCGCATCGCCAAGCCCTATCGCGACACCTGGCCCTTCCGCCGCTTCGAGGGCCCGCACTGGCCGGAAATCGCCACACTGCTGAAGATCGGCCTGCCCATCGGCGTCACCTATTTCGCCGAAGCCTCGGCCTTCAGCCTGATCGCGCTGTTGGTCGCCCCCTTTGGTGCCGATCAAGTGGCCGCGCACCAGATCGCGCTGAACTTTTCCTCGCTCGTCTTCATGCTGCCGCTAAGCCTGGGCATTGCGCTGATCACGCGCATCGGCCATGCGCTGGGCGAGGGCAATACGCAAGTGGCGCGCTTCCGCGCCTGGGTGGGTGTGGGACTCGCGTTCAGCTTCGCCATACTGTCGGCCAGCTTTATTGCCTGCTTCAAGTACAGCATCGCAGCGGCCTATACGGAGGACCTGCACGTGATCACGCTGGCCGTGCCGCTCCTGATGTATGCGGCCATCTTCCAACTGTCGGACGCCACACAGGTGTCCACGGCCTGCGCCATCCGCGGCTACAAGGTAACGCGGCCACCCATGGTGATTCACCTGATGGCGTTCTGGGGATTCTGCCTGCCGCTGGGCTGTGTGCTGGGCCTGGCGCCAAGCTGGGCCCCCATCCACCCGGCGCAGCCCATGGCGGCACAGGGCTTCTGGATCGCCCTGATCGTCGGGTTGACGATTGCGGCAGCGGGTTTGACGTGGTTTTTGGACAAGCTGTCCAGAGCGCATCTGCGTCCTCGTCCCGCCGAAGTGTGAGCGAATACGGTCCGTGCGACAGACGCCCAATGGTAGGGGTTCGCGTAGCGACCCGCAGAAATAATTGCGGCGAAGCCGCTAAACCTCAGCATTCGCCGACCTTCTGGCTGAGCTATTGATTTAGCGGCTTCGCCGCAGATGTTCGGCGGGTTGCTGCGCGAACCCGCCTTACCACAGGGTGCAGATGTTTTAACCGTCCTAGGTCTCACTTGGGCGGCGACGCGGTACTTCTATCCCTTCTTCGCCGCCGAGCCCTGGCGGATGATGGCAATCGTGCCAGGCTTCACCGCTTCCATCTTGGTCGCCACCACGGTGGTACCTTCGGCCAAGCCGGATTTCACTTCCACCAGGCCGCTGCGCTCGTCCGTCGCACCCACGGTGATATTGGCGCGGGCAACCTTGTCCTTGTCGATGTAGTAGACGTAGGCCTGGCCGCTGCCGTCCATCACGGCGCCGGCGGGGATTGTCAGGCGTGGCGTGGACTGGCCCATGGCCAGCGTGCCCTTGGCGAACATGCCGCCGCGCAGCGCGCCCTTGGGATTCTTCACCGACAGGTAGACGAGGATGGCGCGCGATCCGTCCTGCGCTTCCGGGTCGATGCGCTTGACCGTGCCTGTGAAGGTTTCGTCGTTGAAGCCATCGACCTTGAAGGTGGCCGTCTGGCCAACCTGCACGTGGGCGATATCCGTAGTCGGTACGGCGACCTGGATCAGCATTTCCGATAGATCGACGATGGACAGCAGGTCGGTATTCACTTCCACCCGCCCGCCCGGCTCGATCATACGCTTGCCGATGACACCGCCGATCGGTGCACGCAGTACGGTGTCGTTCATCGCGTTGGCGGCGATCTCGACTTGGGCCTGCGCTGCCTTCACCTTGGCACGGCTGACTTCCATGGCGTTCTGGCTCGTGTCGAAGGCGTTTTCCGAGATAAAGCCCTGCTTCAAGAGCGCTTGGTTCTTCTTATATGTGCGCTCATCCAGGCCCAGCTGTGCGCGGGCCATTTCCAGATTGCCCTGCTGCTCGTGCAGCTGTGCGGCAATATTGGATGTATCGAAAGTCGCCAGCACATCACCCGCGCGCACCACATCGCCCTCGCGCACCTTCACCGTCTGCACCACAGCGCCGATCTTGGACTTCAGCGTCGTGTGGTTGAGGGGCTTGAGCGTTCCCGTCACGGGGATGGCCTGGTTCAGCGAACGCATCTGCACCTGCGCCAGGTCGGCCGCGGCGAACTCAAGCTGCGACGGCCCGCTCTTGCCGTCCTTACCCG
>JAFAKZ010000443.1 GCA_019234745.1 Burkholderiales bacterium | reverse complement strand
CGCTATGGGCAATCCGGCGAACAGTAAAGCTTGCTAGCCCGCTGATCGAAGAAGCGGTCAAGCGCCTTGCGGTCGCGCCGCAACTCATCGGCCGGTAGCCAACGGTACAAGGCCTCGCGGTAGTCCTTCGTGCCGGCCAGATCATGCAGCACGCCGTCGATGCGCCTGACCGCAGCCTGGCCCCAGGCGTTGCGCGTGCATAGGACGTGACCTTCCACAAAAGGAGGCGATTCCGTGATCGGCAGCGAAACCAGGTGCCGCGACAAATCACTGCCGCGAGAAAGATAGGCCAGCATGGCCGGATAGTCCAGGCTGTAGTCGGCGCGACCGATGGCGATCATCTTGAGCAGGTTCGCGCCGGTTGCCCCGCTGTTGGGTTTGAGACCGACATTGTCCTGCGACTGGATGATGGCATCCAGCGCGGGGCCGAACGAGCGGCCGGCCAGATAGATACCATGCAGGGCGCGATCTCTGATCAAGTCGTGCAAAGACACGCCGTCACGCCATCCCGGATGCGAACGCAGTACGTCGTCGCGTAGCACAATGGAAAGCGATGGCGCCATCAGCAAGGGCGTGGAATAGGAAACCGCATCGCGTTCGGGGCTGCGCTGCACATTCATCATGCACAGCGGAGCACCATTGCGCATCTCCAGCAATGCGCGCGGCAGATTCATGCGCACGATCTGATGCTCGTAGTCAGGCATGGCCTGGATCACCATGCGCAATATGCGGTCCGACACACCCTCCCCCAGGTTCTCCACCGACGGCTCGTCCGCAAGGATATACACGGGAGGGAGATCGAGCACCGCCCAGGTTATGTGCTCTGGCTGCTTCGGCGCGTCGGCCCATGCATCATGCGGCACGGCGAGCATAGCGGCGGCTAGCACATACCCTGCGCTGCGATACAGGCGCAGCGCCCATGTGCGAATCATCTCACCGGTATCTTGCAGAACGTCGCCGCTGAGCAACTTGCCCTCATTGTTTAGGTGGTCGGCTTGCGTTCAGGCAGTAACGATCGTACAGCTTGTCGATCTGCGCAGTGCGCTTCGCCATCGCCTCGGCATCACCCGCACGCATGCCAAGGTGTTTGCGTTTCTCTATCAGCGTCAATTCCTTCACGTAGCCGTCACAACGACCGCGTTCGAACGGTTGCAAGTCGGCGTACTTATCAGCCGCGTACTTGTCGGGTAGCGTCACGGGAGGCTCCGCCTTGTGCGCAGGCGCAGCCGACGCGGCGAGGCAAACGGCCATCGCACCCAACACCAACAACCGGTTCAATACCCTTATTAGCATGCAGCAGACTCCGATTCAGCCAATATCTTCCATTCGGCGCGCAAACGCTTGATGGCTTGCATGTCGTACCAAATTGCTGGGCCGATACATCCAACGGGCACCACACCCGCCAAGCTATTGGTCAGGCAAACCGCGTCCGCGCAAAGCAGCTCATGCATGGTAAAGGGCCGCAATTCGACGCGCCACCCCAATTGTGCCGCCAGATCGAGCACGGCGGCCCGCGTCACGCCGGCAACCCCGCAGTCGTGCAGCGGATGGGTGGTCAGTGCTGTTCCATTGAGCATGAAGAGGTTGCTGATGACGCCCTCCACTACCTCGCCACGCAGGTTGAGCATCAGGCCGTCGAAGATGGACGCATCGTCCCACTCGCGCCGCGCCATCACCTGGTCCAGTCGATTCAAATGCTTAACACCGGCCAGCCGTGGCTGCAGCCCCAACGGCCAGTCGCACACGTGCACGCTCGCGCCGCGCTCGAACAGGGACTCGTCGTACTGAGGCAGGGGCGCCAGCTGCACGATACGCGTCGCCGCCAAGCTGGGGTCGGTCGCATAGCCGCGGGCCGATTCGCCGCGCGTAACGGTAATCTTCACTGCATGATCGCGCGGCGCCAAAATGACAACATCATGCAACAGTGTCGCCTCGTCCGGGCAAGCAATGCCCAGCGCCGCACAATCCGCCTGTAGCTTGGCATAGTGTCGCCCCCAGCTCAGCAAGCGCCCCCCCTCACAGCGAGTTGTACGGAACACCCCGTCGCCATAGGCCAGTCCACGGTCACGTGCCGATATCCGCGTCCCCGGCTGTCCGTCGACCAGCATGCTCATGCCGCCACGCCCAACGCCCGCAACAGCCCCCGCGCCTTCGCGCGTGTCTCGTTCAGCTCGCGCTCGGGATCGGAGTCCGCCACGATGCCCGCGCCCGCGCGGAAATACAGGCGCTCGCCGTCCTGCATAAAGGTGCGGATCAGGATATTCAGGTCCAGCGTGCCATCGAGGTTGATATAGCCCAGGCTGCCCGTATAGGCATGGCGCGGACGGTCTTCCAGCTCACGGATGATCTGCATGCAGCGCACCTTGGGGCAACCCGTGATGGTGCCGCCCGGGAACAACGCCCGCATCACGTCCGCCACCGTGCAGCCCGGGCGTATGGTGCAGCTCACGGTGGATTCGATGTGGTGCACATAGGTGTAGCTGGTGACCTCCATCAGCGCGTCCACCTTCACCGTGCCGGGCACCGCGATGCGCCCCAGGTCGTTGCGCTCCAGGTCGATCAGCATCACGTGCTCGGCCCGCTCCTTGGTCGATGCGATCAGGCGCTGCTTCTGCCGCGCATCCTCCTCTACATCGGGCGAACGCGGATGCGTGCCAGCGATGGGCCGCGTCTCCACGCGCCCATCTCCATCGACACGCACCAAGCGCTCGGGCGACGAGCTGACGATAGCGTGTCCGCCACCGAGGTCCACGTAGGCGGAGAACGGCGCCGGGTTTGCACAGCGCAGTTGCGAGAACAAATCGATAGGCGTGACGTCGGGCGCCAGTTGCGCATCCCAGCCGCGCGACAGGTTCACCTGGAACACATCGCCGTCACGGATATATTGCTTGCAGCGCGCCACGCCGGCCAGGAAAGCATCCGGCCGGTCTTCCGCCAACGCGGCCAGCGCAACCGGCCTCGCCTCATGCAACGGGCATTGCGCAAGCAGGCTTTGAAGGCGCTCGAGCTGCACCGCCGTTTCAGCCATCAAATGAATCTGGCCGCTGCCACGCTCCAGCATCACCGCCGCCGGAACACGTGCAAGCAGCCCCAAGGGAAATTGGTCATCCGCCCGCGCGGCCACCATCGGCTCGATCGTCTCCAGCCACTCATAGCCCAGGTAAACGACCCAGCCGCCGGCAAAGGGCAAATGGGACTGCTTGGCTTGCGGCGCCACAGCGATGGCCGCCAGGTCGTGGTGCAGGGCTGCGCCGTCGCGGGCGCCGTACACCTTCACCCGCTCGGGCAGGGCAAACAGGATATCCCACCCCTCGTCGCCGGCCGACTGCAGCAGATAGGGAAATTCAGCAGGAAAGGACGCCGCCAGCGCAATCAGATCGACTGCGGGCGCGATAGATTCAAAGGGCATCGTATACCGACCCGGAAACCAAGAAAAATAGCCGCGCAGACTCGCCAGTCGCGAAACGGAACGGCTGGCAAGCGTGCCACCCAGTTTACCTAACTGCCGCGCAGGGCGGCACCTTCGGATTTTTCCGGACATGATGAATCAAGCGCGATCTGGTCCTGATCACCGAATGGTCAGGGACGAAAACCCAGCGCTAGAGGCCCAGCACGTCCACGTGATGCCGCCCATCGGTCAGCGCATGGCTAACCATCAGAGTGCCCAGACGGCTATCCGGCCCGGGCTGATCGTCCGTGCGCAGTATGACCAGATAGCGCGCACCCAGAGCGTGCAAGCGCGCAATGAGCCCTGGGTTGACATCGGCCAGTGCGAGCGACCATCCCTCGTGCCCAAGCCGGTAAAGCAGGCGCGGGTCGCGACAGTCCGTGTAGTCCACATTGGTGGCAGCGACAACCAGCGTATCCGCAGGCAGTATCGCCGCCGCATAGCGGCCAGCTTCCTCGCGCGGTAGATCCGCCTTGTAGCCGTACTTATTGGCAAACAACCAGCAGCTGAACACGACGACCACGCCCAGGAAGGCAGCGCTTGCCCGCGCCTGGCGCATCCGGCTCGCCGGGAACAGCCATAGCGGCGCAGCGACGCCAAGGGCGATGAACACTGCACAGACCGCGAGCAGCGGCATTTGATAGTAGTCGTGAATGAAGTTCAGGTTGAGAAAGACCAGCACATAGATCGCCACACCGAACAACCATGCATACAACAAGCGCAGCGCCGGCCGGTGTGCATTGAGGCGCGGAAGGCAGGCAGCGGCGGCACCGAATACGCCGATCCAGAATCCGGCCTTGGTGGCAACCTCGTGCGTCAACCGGCTCCAAAGGCGAGCCCATACGGCGGGGTCGGTCCGCATGCTGGCTGGACCGAAATACCAGGCACTCATATCGACCATCTTGCGATAACCAGGAATGAACGACCAGTCGGGTACGGCGCCGTTGACGGCATCGGAGTACTGTCTCCACCAGAGGAATCCCAACACGCCGGGCGCACCTATCAGGGCAAGCAGGAGCAGCCGTCGTACCTGACCGGCGTGCCAGGTGTGAAGCGCGATCGGCAGGGCGAAATAGAACACGTATGGCGCCTTGATCAGGAAGGCCAGCACGGCAGCCAGGGCAGCCGCAAGCGCATCACCCACGCCAGCGGCATCGGCGAAACGCAGCATGTGATAGCACATGGCGTGGGCAAAAAAGACGGCTGCGAAATCGACGTGAACGGCGCGCGAGTAATAGAGCGACAAGGGCAGGAACAGGTATATCGCCGCACTGAGCAAGGCAAAGGCGTCGTTGCTGAAGCGCCGGACGATCAGGAACAGATACCAGGCCGCGCCGGCAAAGCACAGCAGCGTCACCAGCCGCGCGTACATCAGGTCGTGGCCGAAGGCGTGATAGGCCCATGCCATGACCGCCTCCGGCAGAGGGAATTCGAACGCCAAGGTCGCGCTGGGCCCCATCCAGTTCACGCGGGGCTGCAGCAGATCGACGCCATGCCGGTAAAAGCTATCTGCGTACTGCGCCGTATCGGCCTGGCGCCAACTGTGGGGATCGTCGATCGGACCGGTCAAGTGGCCCAGGCGCGTCAGCAACAGCAGGGCAAGCAGCACCAACGCAGCCTTGGCAAGCCGGCCGCGCGTAAGGTCAAACGAGAGGGTGGATGTCATTGTCTCTTGGTATTGGAATAGCGTTCGTTCATTGATGCGAAGCGAGTTCGCGCCAATTCTTGAGCATGGAGCTTAGCACCCCATCGCATCTTGGTGCTGAGCGCAGCGGCGCCCAACATGCGCCCTACGGGTCTGTTACGATGACGGACACCTGGAGCCTTCCACACAAGATGAATCACGCACTCACCTCGCCCGACCGCAGCGGCCGCCTGTTCACCCTGGCCAATATGATCACGCTGGGCTCGCTCGCTGCCAGCCTCACTGCAGTCATGCAGGCCTTCGACCACCATTTCGCCTGGGTTGGCCCGCTCTTCCTGCTCGCCGCCATCTGCGACGGGTTGGACGGCTTCGTCGCCCGTAAGCGTCATACCGCAGGTCCCTTGGGCATGCAGCTCGACAGCCTGGTCGACATGGTGTCCTTCGGCGTCGTGCCGCCGCTGGTAGCCTACGCCTACCTCAAGGATTGCGGCACCGATCTGCCCTTCTGGATGATCGGCACTTACGTCGCCTGCACGGCCATCCGTCTGGTGCGCTTCAATCTGCAAACCGACAAGAGCTTCTTCAACGGCCTCAACAGCCCCTCGGCCGCCTCGCTGGTCGTCTTCCTCGTCTGGTCGCTCGACACGGCCTTCGGCAGCCATGCCGCGCAGCCCTACGGCGTCATGCTCGAAGCCACACTGCTATTCGCCGCCGTGATGATGGTGAGCCCCTTCCGCTATGTCAGCACCAAGAAGCTCAAACCCACCCGCCGCCTCGGCAACCAGGCCGCAGCGCTAGCCATCGCCGCGCTCATCCTCGGCACGGCGCCCTACTCGCTTTGGGTATGCGCAGCGCTGTATGCCGTATCGGGGCCTATCGCCGCATTGATGCAGGCATTCAGACGCACACCCTCGTAGGTTGGCGCTGAGCGCAGCGATGCCCAACAGTCGCGGCGCGAAATCCGCGCAAGTTGGCACACCCAACCCGCCTTACAACGACGCGCAGGCCATTTCACAACATGCAACACAAAACGGGAAGCGAGATCGATCTCCCTGGACAGATGCACGAGATATTTGACGGGGGCGCCTTTGAGCGACCGCTCTTCTAATACGACGATCGGGGTATGGACGTGGTAGAACCCAACCACATGCTCCTGGCGTCGCTATACAGAAAGCACAACGAAATGTTGCTCGACCATGACCGAGACAGGATGCGTGCCACGTTTGAAGGTCCATAGGAACTCTCAAGGTTTGCAAAGCAAAACGCCCCGGCAAGCCGGGGCGTTCTGTCGACGAACTAGCGGTTCAGCGATCAAACACGCTTGAACAGCAAGGTCCCATTCGTCCCACCAAAGCCAAACGAATTCGACATCGCCACATCGATCTTCATCTCACGCGCCACGTTGGCCACGTAGTCCAGGTCGCAGTTCGGGTCCTGTTCGAAGATGTTGATCGTCGGCGGGCTGATCTGGTTGTGGATCGCCAGCGTCGAGTAGACCGCTTCCACGCCGCCCGCGCCGCCCAGCAAGTGGCCGATCATGGATTTGGTGGAGTTCACGGCCAGCTTCTTGGCATGGTCGCCGAAGGCACGCTTGATGGCAATCGTTTCGGCCAGGTCACCCAGCGGCGTGGAGGTGCCGTGCGCGTTCACGTACTGCACCTGGTCCGGGTTTACGCCGGCATCCTTCATGGCGTTGACCATGCCGCGCGCGGCGCCTTCGCCGTCCTCGCACGGAGCAGTCATGTGGTGTGCATCGCTGCTCATGCCAAAGCCGGCCAGTTCGGCGTAAATCTTGGCGCCACGCTTCTTGGCGTGTTCGTACTCTTCCAGGATGAGCACACCGGCGCCCTCACCCATCACGAAGCCGTCGCGGCCCGTATCCCAGGGGCGGGAGGCGGTAGCAGGATCATCGTTGTGCGTGGAGAGTGCACGGGCCGCAGCGAAGCCGGCAATGCCCAGGCGCGTGATCGCACCCTCGGCGCCACCTGCCACCATTACGTCCGCGTCGCCGTACTGGATCATGCGCGCAGCGTCGCCGATGCAGTGGGCGCCCGTGGTGCAGG
>JAFAKZ010000103.1 GCA_019234745.1 Burkholderiales bacterium | reverse complement strand
AGGCCGATCAGGTAGCTCTCGGCCGAGGCGGCCGCGTATTCCTCGCCCAGGCCCAGCTGCGCCGGCAATTCACCCGCGCGCAGGTATTTGATGCGCTTCTTGATGCTGCGGCCGATAGGTTCGATGTCCAGATAACGCCAGCGCTCGCCCACCGGCGGCGGGTCGTAGCGGCGTAGCTCGCCCGGGTCGTCCAGCTGGATGGCCAGCACGCCGCGCTCCACATCTTCCGGCACCTCGGCACTCATGGTGCTCTGGTTGGACCAGCGGTCCAAGAGGCGGTCGGTCCAGGCAATCTGGCGCACAGGCATGGCGCTCGGGTTGGTGGCGGCCAAGAGGAGTGCCTGCAGGAAGGCTGCCGTGCAGGACGACAGCTCCGTCTGGCGGTTCAGGCTATCCTTGACGATTTTGTTGTGGACAGACGCATCGAGCGCCAGGCGGTATAGGCTAAACAGGTCGGACCAACGCTCCTTCGGCACGGCGCGGTAGGCCATGTGATGCTCGCGGATGGCAAGTGCGGCGTAGCGCAGCGCGCGCTGGCCGCACAGCGCCTTGTGTTCGACGATGACGGGGTCGTCGGCCAGCGCGGCCTGCCAGCAATGGCGGTAGCCCGTGCTCATGGCCAACCACAGCTTCACGTTGCCGCGCCAGATGGTGTCTTCCGCATCGGCCAGCGGAAAGGGCTTGCCGAAGTAGCGTTTGGCGTTTTCTTCCTGCAGGAGGCTGACCGCATCGCGCAGCAGCTCCAGCATCTTCAGGCGTTCTATGGGCAGGACGGGGCTGCGGTTGAGCCGGCTCAGCACCTCAAGCACGTCCTGGTGCGCCTGCCGCACATTGATCATGGGCACGAGCTTCAGCCAGTCCTTGAAGCCGCGTGCATCCGCGAACTCCAGCGCCTGGCTGAGATCGTAAGTGGGTAGGTCCAGCTTCGTCCCGACGGTGGTCATGCCTCTTCCCATGTATCAAGGGGAATGCCGCCCAGCAATCGTATGCCGCGGCAACGTCCCCCGTATTGTCCGATTGGTCCGGTCTTACGCCGAACTCAGTCCTTGGCGATCGATTCCAGCATCAGCAATTTCGATGCCAATGCTGCCTTCAATTGCGCCAGGTCGATGGTGCGAGGCTTGGCCTCGCGTGCCGGTGCCGCCCACACCGGTGCCGGGAAATGCCGGTCGTCGCGCCAGCGCGGGATCACATGCCAGTGCACATGCGGCACCGCGTTCCCCAGGCTGGCGACGTTGATCTTGTCCGGCGACAGCGTAGCGCGGATTGTTTCTTCCACCGCCCACACCACCGCCATCAGGATCTGCCGCTCCAAGGGCGGCAAATCCGTCATCTCCGCGATATGTTCGTTCCAGATTACCCGGCAAAAACCAGGGTAGTCCGGTTCATCGGCCAGGATTACCCGATAGAGCGCCGATTTCCAGACGAGTTCGCCTCCCGTGAATTCGCACAGGGAACAGGGCGTCTCGTTCATATCCGTTTTTAGCACGTTGTCATTGTGACTTCATTGGGGGCGAAGCTCAAGCTCGCCCATGGTTGCAGCGAAGCATAGCGCAAGCCATGTGAGGATCGGCAAGCAATCTTGCCGACGGCCGGTCTGTACCGACAAACGCGGTGCGGTTTGATGGATGGATGCGACAGGGGTGACGAAGGGTTAGCTTTGCAGGGTGTCATCAAGCGCTGCGCTTAATGACGCCCTACAAAGCGCCCTGCCAGACCTATTCATTAGAGCAACACCCGCTCGATCCCACCATTGCGCGCCTTGGCCACATAGGACTCCAGCCAGTCCTGCCCCAATACATGCCGCGCAATCTCCACCACGATGTAGTCGGCCTGCGTGCCCGAATCCTCGTCGTAGCGCGACAGGCCTTGCAGGCAGGACGGGCAGGAGGTCAGCACCTTGACCTGCGTACCGGCGCCCGAGGCCTCGCGCAGCTTGTCCGCGCCGCGGCGCATTTCCTCTTCCTTGCGGAAGCGCACCTGGGTCGACACGTCCGGGCGCGTGGCAGCCAGCGTACCCGACTCGCCGCAGCAGCGCTCATTCAACTCCACGCCGCCACCCATCAGCTCGTTGGCCAGCTTGAGCGGGCTCATGGTCTTGATCGGCGTATGACAGGGGTCGTGGTACATATAGCGCGTGCCCGTCACGCCCTCCAGCTTCACGCCCTTTTCCAGCAGGTATTCATGGATGTCCAAGAGGCGACAGCCAGGGAAGATCTGCTCGAACTGATACTTGGTGAGCTGGTCCATACAGGTGCCGCAGGACACGATGACCGTCTTGATGTCCAGGTAATTGAGCGTGTTGGCCACACGGTGGAACAGCACGCGGTTTTCCGTCGTGATGGCCTCGCCCTTGTCGGCGAAGCCGGCCGAGGTCTGCGGATAGCCGCAGCACAGGTAGCCGGGCGGCAGCACGGTGGTGGCGCCCACCTGCCAGAGCATCGCCTGCGTCGCCAGGCCCACCTGCGAGAACAAGCGCTCGGAACCGCAGCCGGGGAAGTAGAACACGGCTTCCGAATCTTCCGCCGCCACCTTCGGGTTGCGGATCACCGGGACAACCGTTGGATCTTCCACATCCAAGAGCGCGCGCGCTGTCTTCTTCGGCAGCCCGCCCGGCATCTTCTTGTTGATGAAGTGGATGACCTGGGCCTTGATCTCCGGCTTGCCCACCGTCGAGGGCGGCGCCGCCGTCTGGGACTTGGCCACGGCCTTCAGTACGTCGTGCCCCAGGCGCTGCAGCTTGTAGCCTACGCCCACCATGCCGGCGCGCAGGGTCTTGATGGTGGCCGGGTCCTTGGCCGTGAGGAACTTCATGGCCAGCGCCGTGCCGGGGTTGAA
>JAFAKZ010000508.1 GCA_019234745.1 Burkholderiales bacterium | reverse complement strand
ACCAGCCCGTGCACGGGGCGGATGAACTGGCCGTCGCGGCTGCCCCAGCGCATCAGCTTGGGAGCGGGCAGCTTCTTCAGCGTATCCGCCACGATGGTCGACAGGTGCGCGGCCAGTGGCTCGCCCTTCTTGTCGGCGCGGAAGATGTATACGTCCTGCTTGCCATCCGAACCCTGCTGCAACTGGCCGAGCTGGTCGGCCGCGAGGCCCACGGAGCGGGCAAAGCCCAGCAGCGCCGGCGTAGGCTGGCCATCCTTGAAACCTGCGGCAACGGCCGGGCCCTTCTTCTCGACCTGGCGGTCCGGCTGCACGGCGGCCACGCCGGCTACCGTCACAGCGAGGCGGCGCGGGCTGGCGTAGTCGACGACGGTGGCATCTGCTGCGGCAAAGCCCAGCTTCTTCAGCTCGTCGGCAATGCCTTGGGCAAAGGCGGCGGCCAGGCGCGGCAGGGCCTTGGGCGGCAGTTCTTCGGTGAACAGTTCGATCAGGAGAGTTTGCGAAGTCATGGTAGCTATCAGTGCGGTGAAACGGGCCGCTGTATTTCAGCGACCTTCATGATTTAAGGTTTGGTCGGGTCTGCCGGGTTGCCGGGAGCACCGTCGGCGGGCTTGTCGGCCGGAGCCGCCGTGGCGTCGGCAGTACTGGGCTTCTCTTCCGTCCCCGTTTCCTTCTGGCGGGCGATCTTGCACACCTGGCTGAAGAAGTCCTGCATAAACGTACCGGTCGAGACGGCGCCGTTGCGGTGGCCGATGCCTTGGCCGATTTCCCACTGGTAGGGCGGAATGTCGCGGCGCAGCACGACCTTGTCCTCGGCATCGCGCCGCTCCAGCGCGATGCTGGCCATCTCGCTCGTGGCGCAGTCCATTGCGAAGCGCGTGTACTCGCTGCGGTAGGCGTCGCCATCCTGCGGCGTCTGGTCCTTCTTGAACTTGCGCCACACCCAGGCGTAGGTGTACTCAGCGGGGCCGAACTTGTCCTTGTGGCCGATGGAGGCATAGGACACAAACACGTCCGCGTCTTCCGGGTGGCCGTACTCGCGCCAGTCCGCCGTATCCTGAGCGGGCACGGGTTCGGGCTTCTGCGTGTGCTTCGTGTCCATATAGCTACCGCCGCAGGCGACAAGACCGAGGGTCAGCAGCAGTACGGCAGCGCGTGTCATCCAATCAGTCCTTTTTCAACATCGGGAAACCTAGGGCTTCTCGTGCATCGTAGTAAGCCTGCGCCACGCCGCGCGACAGATTGCGCAGGCGGCCGATATAGGCGGCGCGTTCCGTCACCGAGATGGCGCCACGTGCGTCCAGCAGGTTGAAGGTGTGCGAGGCCTTCATGATCATCTCGTAGGCCGGCAGCGGCACGCCCGTTTCCAGCAGTCGCTTGGCTTCCGCCTCGTAGTGGTTGAACTGCTCGAACAGCCAATCCACGTTGCTGAACTCGAAGGCGTACTGCGACTGCTCCTTCTCGTTCTGGTAGAACACATTGCCGTAGGTCACGGGCGTACCGTCGGGCAGGTAGGCCCAGATCAGGTCGTACACGTTCTCCACGTTCTGCAGATACATGGCTAGGCGTTCCAGGCCATAGGTGATCTCGCCCAGCACGGGCTTGCAATCCAGCCCTCCCACTTGCTGGAAGTAGGTGAACTGCGTCACTTCCATGCCGTTGAGCCACACTTCCCAACCCAGGCCCCAGGCACCCAGGCTGGGGCTTTCCCAGTCGTCTTCCACGAAACGGATGTCGTGCACGGTCGGGTCGAGCCCCAGCGCGCGCAGCGAGCCCAGGTAGAGGTCCTGGATATTGTCCGGGCTGGGCTTGAGCGCCACCTGGAATTGGTGATGCTGGAACAGGCGGTTCGGGTTCTCGCCGTAGCGGCCGTCCTTGGGGCGGCGGCTGGGCTGCACATAGGCAGCGTTCCATGGCTCCGGGCCCAGGGCGCGCAGAAAGGTAGCCGTATGGAAGGTGCCCGCGCCGACCTCGGCGTCGTAAGGCTGCAGCAGCACGCAGCCGTAGTCGCCCCAGTATTTCTGGAGCGTGAAGATGATGTTCTGGAACGTCAGCATCGCATTGAAGCTCTTAGGTAAACAATTCACTAAAGCCTGGATTCTACTTGCTTTCTCCGGTGCGACAAACCTAATGAAACGGAGGGTTTGATTGCATAGTCGGGATTTTGTAGATTTGTGTACAAGCGTGTCGCAGAACTGCCTGCGCGAGGCGTTGTCCATGCCGCAGCAACACTGCATTCGTATAAATCTATCTTGAGGAAACCGATATGCTTTTCATGCGTGCCAACTGCGGCGCATTTTCTAGACTCCTCCTGCTCGCGGGCCTGGTTGCCGGTCTCGGCTGCCATGCGGCGGGCCGTTCGCCCGCTGATTCCCAGCCACGCCCTGTTACCGCGCGAGGCGAGCTGGGCGGAGACGAACGCAACAATATCGACGTGTTCAAACTGGTCGCCCCGTCCGTGGTGCACATCACCACGCTGGAAAGCGAGACCGACCTGTTCACCATGAACACGGAACAGGTGCCGCGCGGCACGGGTACGGGCTTCGTTTGGGACAAGGACGGCGACATCATCACCAACTACCACGTGATCGAGAACGCCGACGCGGCCAAGGTTACGCTGGCCGACCAGAGCACTTACAAGGCGACGCTGGTAGGCGCCTTCCCCGATCGCGACATTGCCGTGCTGCACGTGGCGGCACCGGCCGACAAGCTCAAGCCCATCATGCTGGGGCAGAGCGGCAACCTGCAGGTCGGCCAGAAGGTGCTGGCCATCGGCAACCCCTTCGGCCTGGACCAGACGCTGACGACCGGCATCGTCAGCGCCCTGGGCCGGCAGATTGAATCGGTCACGCGTCGCCCCATCCGTGGCGTGATCCAGACCGACGCGGCCATCAACCCCGGCAACTCGGGCGGCCCCTTGCTCGACTCGGCTGGCCGGCTGATCGGCGTGAACACCATGATCTACAGCCCCAGCGGTGCCAGCGCCGGCATCGGCTTCGCCATCCCCGTGGACGAGGTGAACCGCGTGGTGCCGCGCCTGATCCGCGACGGGCGCTATGTGCGGCCGACACTGGGCGTGTCTGCCGCGCCGCCCGATTTCAACCGTCAACTTGGCCTGCCCGAAGGTGTGGCCGTGATCGGCTTCGGCAACCATAGCCCGGCTGCCGCGGCCGGTCTCCACCCCTTCATGCGCAACCGCATGGGCAATATCGTCAACGGCGACATCATCACCGCCGTGGACGGCAAGCCCGTGACGAGCGACGACGGTCTGACCGAGTTGATGGAAGGCTACAAAGTAGGCCAGGAAGTGACCCTGCGCGTGTGGCGC
>JAFAKZ010000013.1 GCA_019234745.1 Burkholderiales bacterium | reverse complement strand
CGACTGGCCCCAGTTCGACGAGAACAGCGCCGCGTCGCTGTGCTACACCTCCGGCACAACGGGCAACCCCAAGGGCGTCCTGTATTCGCACCGCTCAACCGTGCTGCACGCCATGGTCGAGTGCATGGCCGACGCCTTCCACCTTCGCGCCGCCGATTCCGTCCTCGTCGTCGTGCCGATGTTCCACGTCAACGCTTGGGGCCTACCCTATTCCGGCGCCCTGTGCGGCGCCAAGCTGGTGCTACCCGGCCCGGCACTGGACGGCGCCAGCATCTATAGCCTGATGCGGGACGAATCGGTCACCCTGGCCCTGGGCGTCCCCACCGTCTGGCTGATGCTGCAGCAATATGTGGAAGCGAACGGGTTCGACCCAAAGCGGGACCTTTGCCTCGGCCGCATCGTCATCGGTGGCGCCGCGGCCCCGCGCGCCATGGTCGAGACCTTCGAAACACAGTTCGACACGCGCGTCATGCACGCCTGGGGCATGACGGAGATGTCGCCGCTCGGCACCGTCTGCCCTCCCCTCTCCAAGGACGCGGGCGCCACCCTCGAGCAGCGCGTCGCGCGCCAAGCCAAGCAGGGACGCAACCTGTTCGGCATCGAAATGAAGATCACGGACGACGATGGGACGGCCCTGCCACACGACGGGACAGCGTTTGGTCATCTGAAGGTACGGGGGCATTGGGTAGTCGCGAACTACTATCGATGCGATACCACCCAGGTGCTGGACGCGGATGGCTGGTTCGACACGGGGGACATCGCCACCATTGACGCGGCCGGCTATATGCAGATCACGGACCGCGCGAAGGACGTCATCAAGTCGGGTGGTGAGTGGATTTCATCCATCGACCTGGAAAACGCGGCCATTGGCCATCCTGCCGTGGCCGAGGCGGCCGTCATCGGCATCGCGCACCCGAAGTGGCAGGAGCGACCCCTGCTCGTAGTCGTCAAGAAGCCGGGTGCGGAGGTCTCCAAGGCCGAACTGCTGCAATACCTTGAGGGCAAGGTGGCGAAATGGTGGATACCGAACGACGTTGCCTTTGTCGAGCACTTACCACATACGGCAACGGGCAAGCTGCAGAAGATGAAGCTGCGCGAGGCGTTCCGCGACTACCACTTCCCGGAGTGATACAAGGGCAGCACTACGCGATGCCCTCCAGCATCCCGAACGGCTAGGCACGTTGCACCGCCTGTTTACGCGTGCCGGCATCCAAGCCGCTACCAACATCTCCGTGCGCGAAGCGGGCCGCCGATAGCCGAAGGGCCACGGGACTGCACCCGACATTCGACCCATGCACGCAAGAAACGTCGGGTTGCTTGTCTACCACGAGTCGGCATGCGGCCCGCCCTCGCGCATGACAGGCTTAACAATTCCGGCGGCGTCCAGCTATATCTATTGATATACCGAAAATATCCGACGCGAATCACCGCGTCGTGCGAGGGAGGGGGCAGCTTGTTCATTTCACTCTCGGCAACCCGGCGATTAGCTCCCCTGGCGCGCTCCGCGTCGTGCACGGTCACGACGCCGCAAGCGCGCGGCTACCGGCACGCTCTTCGAATTGACCTGGGGTAAACATGTGGTCACTTGATGTGAAACGTTCGTCCCTTGTGCTCTGGCTCCTCGCCCAATTGCTGGGCATTGGATTGGCGTGGGGTGGATTTTCGGCGTGGATTGCGATCATCCCGGGCAGCATCGCACTTGTGCTGCTTACCTTGCATGCCTGGTTGAGCAAGGAGTCCGCCACGCAAGCTGCGAACCAAGTCGGTCGCTCCTTCGCGTCGTTCCCCGCCGCTGGGCCGGATGGCATGGAAGCGCCACTGGGCGAACTTACCCAGCGCCAAAGCCAAGAGGCGACATCGGAAATCCAGCGCGTCGTTCGCATCCTCGATGATGCCATCCACAACCTGTCGCAAAGCTTCACCGCCTTGGCGACGTCTGCACGCAAGCAGCAAGAAATCGCGCAGGGCTCGATGGGGGGCGACAGCGGGGGCGGCGACCCAATCGGCGACGTAGGCAGCACGCTGCGGCTGCTCGACCAACGTGTCGGCGAAAGCAGTGATATTGCACGGCGCTTTACCGAAGAGACGCAGGCGACGGGCCGGCTCATCGCGGAGATGATCGAGCTGCTGGGCGGGCTCGACGGCATCGCCAAGCAGACGCATTTTCTATCGCTCAACGCCAGCATCGAAGCTGCGCGGGCGGGCGAATCGGGCCGGGGCTTTTCCGTCGTGGCCGAGGAAGTGCACACCCTCGCCCTGCGCACGCGCGAATTCAGCGAACGCATCCGCACCAGCATGGGCAAGGTGAAGGGCAGTGTGGGCAATATGGAATCGGTCGTGAGCGCACTGGCCACGCGCCAGAGCGAGGATGCACAAGACACACAGCGCCATATCTCCGACTCGATGGACCGGCTGCGTGGCATGCACGAGCAGCGCGGTCGCGCCATGGCCGAGCTTGGTGCGCTGGCGCAGCAGACCGAGCTGGGCATCGGTTCCGCTACGACTGCCTTGCAGTTTCACGACATGAGCAGTCAGCTTCTTACACACGCGCAACGCCGCGTCTCCTTGCTTGCCGAGGCAAACCAGCTAGTGCGGGCATGCCGCGAAGAGGCCACCGACGCCGACCCCGGACGGCGACAGGCCTTGTTCAGCAAGGCGCAGGCCGACCTTGCGCAACGCGAGCAGGCCGTGGTGCACAACCCCGTGGCACAACACAGCGTGTCGCAAGGCGATATCGAACTATTTTGACACCCACGCTGGCAAGCGATCGTTTGCTCGTCTAACACTCAGTTAATTTGGCCCGAAGGCGATACATCGTATGAAGACCATCCTGACCGTCGACGACTCCCCCTCCATCCGCCAGATGGTGAGCTTCACCCTCAAGAACGCCGGCTACGAAGTCGTCGAAGCGGGTGACGGCAATGCGGGCCTGTCGCAAGCAAAGAGCAAGACCTGCGACCTCGTCATCACCGACCAGAACATGCCGGGCATGGACGGCCTGACATTGATCAGGGCCTTGCGCGGCCTGCCCGAGTACCGCAGCAAGCCCATCCTGATGCTGACGACGGAGTCCAGCGACGAAATGAAGTCGCAAGGCAAGGCTGCCGGCGCCACCGGTTGGATCGTGAAGCCCTTCAACCCGCAAACGCTGACCGACGTCGTGCGCCGGTTGATCGGCTAGGCCACCGATCGGCAGGGGGCAAGGGGACGCGATGGAATTCGATCTGTCGAAATTTTTCGGCGCCTTCTTCGAGGAGGCCGAGGAGCATTTGGCGACGCTCGAACGCTTGCTGCTGGAACTCGATCTTGCTTCGCCGGACACGGAAGACCTGAACGCGATTTTTCGCGCTGCCCACTCGATCAAAGGCGGAGCCGGTACCTTTGGCTTCACCGACCTCGCTGCGCTCACGCATATCCTGGAAAACCTGCTCGACCGCGTACGCAAGGGCGCCATGCGCTTGGAATCTGACATGGTCGATTTGTTCCTGCGCACGGGTGACGTGCTGGCCGGCATGGTCGCCGTACATCGCGATGGGGCGGCACCCAACCCAGTGGCGGTCGAGGAAGTCACCGATGCGCTAAAGGCGCTCGAAGCCCAGCAGGCCGCTGCCGGTACGGGACAAGCGGCGGTCACCGCGGCACCGCCCGAGGCCGGCCCGGACGCCCCACCCTACCGCAAATTCCAGATTACGCTACGGCTCGACGCCAACACCGTACCCGATCAATTACTCACCTCGCTAGGCAACTTCGGCCTGGTCGAGGAATCGGCCCGCATCACCCAGGGCGATATGCTCAATATCGACCTGACGCTAGGTACTTACGACACAGCGCAGGACATCAACGACGCCCTGGCGTTCGTGTTGACGGCCGATCGCTTCGACGTGCGTGAGGTCTCCGCGTCTGTACCCGCCCCCATTGCCGGAGAAGGCGAAACCTTCGGCTTCTTCGACGACGAACCAGCGCCGCCAGCCCCTGCTGGCGAGGGCGATGCATTTGGCTTCTTCGATTCGGACCCGCCTTCGCCGGCGCCCGAAGCGGAAGCCGATGCGACGGCGGCGCAAGGTACGGCGTATGGCTTCTTCGAGCCCTTGCCCGCCGTGTCGACAGCGCCCCAACCGGGCGCGGAAGGCACGGCCTATGGCTTCCTCGATAAGAAGGCCCTCAAGGCGGCCGATGCAGAACGCCAGGCCGAAGCGACCGAGCGCGCCGCACAAGCCAAACCAGAACCGTCCGCCGAGGTCAACCAGAACCGCCGCGCCACCGACAAGACAGAAGGCTCCACGATACGCGTCGACGTGGGCAAGATCGATCAACTGCTCAACTTCGTCGGCGAGCTGGTGATCACCCAATCGATGCTGGCGCAGAGCGCTGCCGACCTCGACCCCCTCACCCACGCCCGGCTCTTGTCCGGCATCGACCAACTACAGCGCAATACGCGGGAGCTGCAGGAATCGGTGATGTCCGTGCGGATGATGCCGATGTCGACCGTATTCAGCCGCTTTCCGCGCGTCGTACGCGACCTGGCGGGCAAGCTCGGCAAGAAGGTGGAATTGCGCTTGGTAGGCGAACAAACGGAGATCGACAAGGGCTGCGTGGAAAAACTGGTCGACCCGCTCACCCACCTGGTACGCAATAGCCTGGACCATGGCATCGAGTCGATCGAGAAACGCAAGAGCGTAGGCAAGCCCGAGACGGGCATGCTGACGCTGTGCGCCTACCAGCAAGGCGGTAACGTCGTGATCGAGGTGCGCGACGACGGCGCTGGCCTCAACCGCGATCGTATCCTGGCCAAGGCAAGGGAAAGCGGCCTGGCAGCGAGTGAGAGCATGAGTGACCAGGAGGTATGGATGCTGATCTTCGAGGCCGGCTTCTCCACGGCCGCCGAGATCACGGACGTGTCGGGCCGCGGTGTCGGCATGGACGTCGTGCGCAAGAACATCCAGTCCATGGGCGGAAACGTTGAAATTGAGTCCATGGAAGGCGTGGGCGCCACCATGCGCATCCGCATTCCGCTCACGCTGGCCATTCTCGACGGCATGCTGATTTCCGTAGGGGGCGAGACCTATATCCTGCCCTTGGGCAGCATCCTCGAATCGCTCCAGCCGACACCGGCGCAATGCAAGACAGTGACAGGCAGCGGCCGGGTGATCCAGGTGCGCGAGGAATATTTGCCCCTGATCGCCATGCACGAAGTCCTGGGTTGCACGCCGCGCTCTGGCGACCCCTGTCACGGCATCGTCGTGATCATCGAATATGCAGGCCAACGCCTAGCGTTATGGGCCGACGAACTGCTGGGCCAGCAACAGGTGGTGGTCAAGAGCCTGGAATCGAACTATCGGCGCGTGCCGGGTATGTCCGGCGCGACCATTCTCGGCGACGGCCAGGTGGCGCTCATCGTGGATGTCAGTTCGCTGTCCCGGAGCAAGACCAACGCTTGATCGGCGCGAGCGCGCCGCGTGATCGATATGAGGAGGTGTCATGGAAGCGCAAGCAGCCAGCAACCTGCCGCCGCGTGAGCACCTGGTGTTCACGCTGGGCAGCGAGGAGTACGCCATCGACATCCTCAAGGTGCAGGAGATACGCGGCTATGAGCCACCCACGCGTATCGCTAACGCGCCGCCCTTCATCCTCGGCGTCATCAACCTGCGCGGCGCCATCGTACCCATCGTCGACCTGCGCGTGAAGTTCGCCCTGGGCGACCCGGCCTATACGGAATTCACCGTCGTGATCATTCTCAATCTGGCCGGCCGTGTGGTAGGTGCCGTGGTAGATGGGGTCTCAGACGTCATCGCACTGCATGACAACGTGGTCAAGCCGACGCCGGAATTCGGGGCTGCGGTCGACACCGCCTATATCGACGGACTGGCGCCAATCGACGAGCGCATGTTGATCCTGATCGATATCGAACGGCTGATGAACAATCGTGAAATGGCCCTCGTCGACCAAACGGTCGCGGCCGCCTGAAGAGCGCATCTGGAAAGGGGAGTTGGACATGAAGAACTGGAAAATCGGGGTGCGGCTCGGCGCAGGTTTTGCGCTGATCCTGATGCTGATGGTCATCATGCTGATCATCAGCTTTGCACGGATGGAGGCGATGTCGGCGAATCTCGACGCCATCGTAAACTACCGCTCCGAGCGGATCAAACAGGCCAACACGCTGATCGACTTGATCAACAAGCGCCGTATCGCCAATCGCGACATGATCTTGTGGACCAAGGAGGATGAGGTAAAAAAGATGCTGGAGGCCTTCAACAAGGCCAATGCCGATTTCGTGGCGCTTGCCAACGACATGATCGAAAAGTCGCAGACCGACGAGGCAAAGCAACGCCTGCACGCCATCATGCAACAAAACGACAAGGTTGTAGAGATCAACAAGCCGGTTCTTGAACTCTCTATGGCCAATACAGACGAGTCAAACAAGAAGGCGACCGAAATTCTGTTGACCCAAGTGAAACCCGTGCAGAGCGCAATGACTGAAGCCATCAACGACTTCATCGAGTGGAACGGGCAGAAAATGCGGGACGAGTACAAGCAGTCGGTTGAGGACTATCACAGTGCCAGAAACCTGCTGCTGACCCTGGGTATACTCGCCGTCATACTGGGCTCTGTTATCGGTTGGTGGATTACGCAATCGGTCGTCGAACCACTACGCCAAGCTGTCAAAGTGGCACAGAGTGTGGCCGATGGGGACCTGACGCAGAAGATCGAGGCCGATCGCGGCGACGAGACGGGCCAGTTGCTCAAGGCGCTGAAGTCGATGAACGATGGGCTCCTGCAAATCGTCGGCGATATCCGCCACAGCGTCGAGACCATCAATACCGCCTCGCAGGAAATCGCCGCCGGCAACATCGACCTGTCGCAGCGTACCGAGGAGCAGGCCGCCAGCCTGGAAGAGACGGCGGCGAGCATGGAGGAGCTGACCTCCACCGTACGGCAAAACGCCGAGAACGCGCGCGAAGCCAACAGCCTCGCAGAAGGATCGAGCGATATCGCACAGAAGGGTGGCGGCGTCGTAGGCGAAGTTGTGACGACCATGGCGGGCATCAACGAAAGCTCCAAGAAGATCGTCGACATCATCGGCGTGATCGATGGCATCGCCTTCCAGACGAATATCCTGGCATTGAATGCGGCCGTGGAAGCAGCGCGGGCCGGCGAACAGGGCCGCGGCTTTGCGGTGGTAGCGGGCGAGGTGCGCAGCCTGGCGCAGCGCTCGGCGGCAGCGGCCAAGGAAATCAAGCAGCTCATCAACGACTCGGTGGACAAGGTGACGACCGGTACTGCCCTGGTGGACCGCGCTGGTGCGACCATGGGCGAAGTGGTGGATAGCATCCGCCGTGTCACGCAGATCATGTCTGAGATCACGCACGCCTCGACCGAACAGAGCGCCGGCATCGAGCAGGTGAACACGGCGGTGACGCAGATGGATGAAGTGACGCAGCAGAACGCCGCACTGGTCGAAGAAGCCGCTGCCGCAGCCAGCTCGCTGCAGGACCAGGCCCGCATGCTGATGCAGGCGGTAAACCGCTTCAAACTGGACAATGCGACACAGGCCGCACCCATGAGCAGCCCGCGCGCCGCGTCGACCACGGTAGTTGCACGGCCTGCAAGCAAGCCGGCCCCACGGCCCGTCAAGAAAGCCCGCCCTGCCAGCGGCGTGGTCAAGCATACGCACGAGGCGGCAGCCGGCCACAAGCAAAACGAGGAAGACTGGGAAGAGTTCTAAGCCGTGCCGCGCAGGGAAGACAAGGCAGTAAATTGGGATGAGCTTGAGCGGCGCGAATTCGCCTATTCGCGCGCCGACTTCGAGCGCGCCCGCGAAATGATACGGACTCGTGCCGGCGTAGCGCTGGCCGACCACAAGCATCACCTGGTCTACAGCCGCCTATCCAAGCGGCTACGTAGCCTCGGCAAGCGCAGCTTTGCCGAATACCTCGATATGCTGGCACGCGACAGCGAGCATGCGGAGTGGCAGCACTTTACCAGCGCACTGACCACCCACCTTACGTCCTTTTTCCGCGAACCCCATCATTTCGAACTGTTGGCACAGTTCGTTGCCGAACGGCGCGGCAAGCCGCTGCGCATCTGGTGCGCGGCAGCATCGACGGGCGAGGAGCCCTACTCCATCGCCATCACCGTTGCCGAAGTATTGGGCCGCCTGAACCACGGCGTCTCGATCAGCGCGACGGACATCGACACGCGGGCGCTCGGAACCGCTGAAGCCGGCATCTACACACATTCGCGCGTGGAGAATTTGTCCGTCGACCGCTTGCGCAAATTCTTTCAGCGCGGCGTCGGCGGCAACAAGGGCAAGGTGCGGGTGCGGCCCGAATTGGCGCAGACGATCCGCTTCTTCCCGCTGAATCTGCAGCATGCGCATTGGCCGCTTGACGGCCATTTCGATGCCATCTTCTGCCGCAACGTGCTGATCTATTTCAACCGGCCCGACCAGGAGCGGCTGATCGAGCGCCTGACCCGCCTGCTCACGCCGGACGGCATACTCTTCCTGGGGCACTCGGAAAACGCCCAATGCATGGGCAAGCGTGTGACGTTGGCAGGCAAGACGGCCTATCGCCTCAACCCAAGCACTCAGCAGTTGCGCGAACACGCTTGAGGATACGGGCATGACGCCGCCCAATCTCTACTTCGACACGCACTTTCAACGGGATACGGCCAAGATCGTGCCTGGCGAGTACTACGCCACGGCGCGCGACATGCTGCTGGTAACGGTGCTAGGCTCGTGCGTGTGCGCCTGTCTGCGCGACCGCGTGAATGGCATTGCCGGGATGAACCACTTCATGCTGCCCGACAAGAGCAGCAATATCGAGTCCTCACCCACCAGCCTGCCCGCCCGCTACGGCGCCTATGCCATGGAAGCGTTGATCAACGAAATGCTCAAGCTCGGCGCACAGCGCCGCTATATGGAAGCCAAGATATTCGGCGGCGCCGACGTGCTGCAGGGACTGGGCGGCAACATGAATGTGGGCCGGCGCAATGCCGAGTTCATCCAGCGCTACCTGCAGGCTGAGGCCATCCAGATGGTGGCGCACGACCTGCTTGGTCATCAGCCGCGCAAAGTCTATTTCTTTTGCAGCAGTGGCAAGGTCATGGTGAAGCGCATCAAGGCCCTCAACAACGACACGCTGCTGCAGCGCGAATTCGAATACCGCGCCCACCTGCTGCGCGACCGGCTGGACGGCGACGTGGTGTTGTTCGACGAGACGGCCGAAAAATCCAGGAGCAAGCGATGAGCCGGGTAATTCGTGTGGTGGTCGTCGACGACTCGCTGCTGATGCGCAAGGTGTTGAGCGAGATTCTCAACAGCGAGTCGGACATCGAAGTGATCGGCACCGCGCCCGACCCCTATGCCGCACGCGAGCTGATCCGCGCGCTCTCGCCCGACGTCGTCACGCTCGATATCGAGATGCCCAAGATGAATGGACTGGACTTCCTCGACAAGCTGATGCGCCTCAAGCCTACGCCCGTCGTCATGATCTCCACCCTCACCGCACAAGGTTCCGACACCGCCTTGCGTGCACTGGAACTGGGTGCGGTGGACTGCGTCGCCAAGCCGCGCCTGGACGTGTCGCGCGGTGTACGCGAGCTGGGCGAGGAGATCGTCGATAAGGTCCGTACCGCATCACATGCCCGCCTGGCGCCACGCGCCGTCGCTACGCCACGCCCTGCAAAGCCCGCCATTACGCACGGTGGCGCCAGCTCGCACGCCCAGCACACCCGCCTGGTCGCGGTCGGCGCCTCCACCGGTGGCACCCAAGCCCTGCAAACCTTCCTGTTGCAGTTACCGGCCGCCATGCCGCCCGTCGTGGTCGTGCAGCATATGCCGCCCGCCTTTACGCAACCTTTCGCACGGCGCCTGGACGGCATCTGCGCCCTCACCATCAAGGAAGCGGAACACGGTGAACGCCTGCAGCCGGGGCACGTTTATATTGCACCCGGCGACTATCACCTGGCCCTGGAACGGCAAGGCGGTTACCTGCATTGCAAGCTGCTGGCCACGGATCGGGTCAATCGCCATCGCCCTTCTGTGGACGTGTTGTTCGAGTCGGTAGCCGAACTCGTAGGTCACCGCAGCATAGGCGTGATCATGACCGGCATGGGTGCCGATGGCGCGCAAGGCATGCTGGCCATGAAACGGGCTGGCAGCTACAACCTCGCCCAGGATGAAGCGAGCTCCGTCGTCTATGGCATGCCGAAGGAAGCGGTCAAGGCCGGCGGAGTCGATAAGGTACTGTCGCTGGATCACTTGGCCGACGAAGTACTGAAGCAGCTTGCCTCGTAGGACGTTCCCGGTGAACGTCACTATTTTATTACCTGTTTTATAACTTAATTTAATCAATACTAAGCGTTGGATTAGTTTTAGATCGCGCAGTACATTGCCACCATCCCTAGCGATGTGGCACTCATGACTACCCAAACCCTGATCGCACCCACGTACGGCATCCAACGTGCTCCCTGGCAGCAGACCCTCCCCGGCCTACTGCTCTGCCTGGTATTGGCCCTGGCTGCCATCGAGCTGGGCAAATTCAACTGGCTGTCCAACCACGGTTTCAGTGCACTAACCGTTGCCATCGTACTGGGCATGGTGATTGGCAACACGGTGTACGGCAACTTCGCACCAGCCAGCGGCGAAGGCGTAGGTTTCTCCAAGCAGAAGCTGCTGCGTGCGGGCGTCGTGCTGTACGGCCTGCGCCTTACATTGCAGGACATCGGACATGTCGGCATCGCCGGCGTGGTGGTCGACGCACTTATCCTCTCCAGCACCTTTGGCTTGGCCTGGCTGATTGGCACCCGTGTTTTCAAGCTCGACGACACCACCGCCATGCTGATAGGCGCAGGCAGCGCCATCTGCGGCGCAGCGGCCGTGATGGCGACGGAGCCCGTCGTGAAGGCACCAGCGGAAAAGGTGACGGTTGCTGTATCCACCGTCGTCGTGTTCGGTACCGCGGCCATCTTCCTCTATCCCATGCTCTACACGCTCAACCAGCAATGGGGTTTCGTGCCGCAGGGTGCGAACGCGTTCGGCATCTACGCCGGCTCGACCATCCACGAAGTCGCCCAGGTCGTGGCTGCGGCCCGCTCCGTGAGCGTGCAGACGGCCGATACGGCGGTCATTGCCAAAATGGTACGCGTGATGATGCTGGCACCATTCCTGATCGCCTTGTCTGCCTGGCTGGCTCGCGATGCCAAGGCCGGCGCAAACAACCATGCAGGCAAGACGACGCTGACCATCCCCTGGTTCGCCTTCCTCTTCGTCGGCGTGGTCAT
This sequence comes from Burkholderiales bacterium, assembly GCA_019234745.1. GTDB lineage: Bacteria > Pseudomonadota > Gammaproteobacteria > Burkholderiales > Chitinimonadaceae > JAFAKZ01. Next base: position 6,487 of record JAFAKZ010000013.1, on the reverse strand, counting down.
TTTCAACTCCTTCGCGCTGCTGCCGAAGCCGGTGGTCGGACATCTCAACGACTTCGACACGCTGCTACTCGCCATGGCGATGGGCGCCCTGGGGCTGACCACCCACGTCTCGTCCATCCGCAAGGCAGGCGTCAAGCCACTGCTGCTCGCAGCCGTCCTGTTTGGCTGGCTAATCGTGGGTGGTGCGGCGATCAACAGCGTGGTCACCGCGCTGATTCGCTAGACGTCCCAAACCTCAACCTAAAGAACCCTTTATGTGAACAACGAAGCAGCCAGCACGGTGACGAGTTCGACCTAGACACCAAGACGAACAAGATCACAGGCGAAATTGGAAGCAATCGCTTCGTGAGCACACTCACGGGCAGGCAACTTCTACGCATCGCCTGCCCGCTGTTCCCGGTATCTTTCTCGACGCCTGTATGGCGACCGACTTCCGCTGGCCTTACTGCTGTGCACGCTGCCCGAAGCTGACGGCGTAGGCAGGGAAGCGCATTGCCAGGACCGGATCGGCAGAAGGCTCGATACCGGCCGGCAGCGATACAGGGTTGTAGAGTATCTTCTTCTGCTCGCCGGCCTGGTCGACCACCGCCTTGGTCAGGCTGATGGTACCGAGCTCCACCACCGGGTTCGTCGCCGGCCATACGGCGGTCGGGTCGTTGACGTTGTCGCCCTCCTTAGCCAACTGTGCCAGCAGCTTGAACTTGACCGCCCCCTTGGCCACACGGGTGGGCAGCTCGTCCATCAGGTAGTTGGGCGCTGCCTTGCCAGCCGCTTCGTCGCTCAAGGCGTGCTCGCCCGCTTCCGGCAGGATTTGGTAGCGGACATAGCTGCTCTTACCCTTGGCATTGGTGAACTTGAAGGCATTCACACCGTAGAAAGCGAGCGTGCCAAAGCTTTCCGGCGCCGGACGAGGCGTGGTGACGAACTTGGCCGCGGCCGGGTGGCTGCCCAGGAACTGCTCGATGGGCGTGGGTTTCGCGGCATCGGGGCCGCTAGCACCGATTGCCTGCAGCAAGGCCAGGAAGTCTTCTGGCGTCGCCACCGGGAAACTATTGGCTGAGATGCTGACGATGTCGGTCGACGCCCCCTTGGGCAACTGGAAGCGAATCGCCATGCCGTGCGGGCTGGCGTTAGGATCGGCATCGGGCATCACAGGCACGCCCGTGGCATCGGAGAACCGCACCGTGATGGGTACCGGATGCAGGAAATGCGGCGCCTTGCTCAATTTGCGCGCACCAGCCACAGGGGTGAACGTGCCAGTCACCATCACGCCTTTGGCATGGTTGGCCCGATAGCCTGCATGCGGACCGCCGGCGAGCTTGTTCAAGGCATTGACGAGCGCTACGGGAAGCGGCGTTTGGTCAGCCGCCGGCGCATCGGCGGCGAGCGCGGGACTGATCGACAGTGCTGCGCAGAGCATGGCTGCGAAAGTGCCACGCGTCATGAATGAGCGATAGGCCTTGGGCAAGGCCGGTGAGGCAAGCAAGTGGTTCGGTTTCATGCGTGCGATTCCTTCAGGCTTGTTGAACACCCAGCCATTGTAGGAAATCTTTATGAACCTTTAGGGCAGCCACCGACCATGTGAGCAATGTCGGCGAACACGCGCCGGCGGCATCAGCACGCCTGAACGCTCAACAGACTGTGGATGCGACAGCGCTAGACCTCTTGGTCCGCCGCATCACCGACAGTACGGAAGGTCATGCATGGCGTGAATATGGGCAGCTTGTCCTGCCACTTTGCGGTAAATGTGCGAGTGGACAGGTTGTAGTCCGCAGGCAGCACGAAGGAACCCTTGGAATGATGGAAACAGACTGCGTCAATCACCGCGACCTGGCCACCATTCGCCCTCACCTGCATTGCAAGATCGGCGCCATAGAGGTGCCAGCCCAGCGCGGGATCGAAGCGCAACTTGCTGCGCTTGGGAACGGCCATCAAGACTTCATCGACCGTCTGTGCCGGCGTCGGCAGCGCGACGGCGCATTGCAGCAACTGGTGCCGATCTACGATACGGCCGACATGCTCCCTGGTGCCGTCTCGACTACGCGCACCAAATACGCCAACTAGGTCGACAGCACCGAGTTCCGCCACCGCCTGCCGATATTGCGCCAGAAAGCGCTTCGTCCAGCCAGCGGGCAAATAGACGTCCTGATGCAGCAGCACGACGATCTCGTGCTCCGCGTGGTCCAAACCATAATTCAACCCGGCAGCCGCCGAAGGCGCATTGCGGACCGCAATCAGCTGATGCGGCGATCCCGGCTGTAGACAAGGCGAGCGCAGCAGATTTGCGCGCAGCTGCGCCTCGTCGTTGACACACGCCACAAAGGTCAGCGGCGTGTCGGTCTCGCCCGCCTCCCAATTGCGCGGACGCACGCTAAGCACGTACTGATAGGCCGACAAGTAGATCTCGGCACGGTCAGGCGCGACACCAAGGCACCGGATAAGCGGCGCCGCCGCGCCAATCACCGCCTCGGTGTTTTGGGTCCAGGTATACGTGCGGATTTCGGGTTCGAGGCCTGCATCGAGCACCAGCTCAATCAGACTGAACCAGGTAAAGCGATGCCGCCGTGCCTCTTGGCTTGTTACGTTGCGATAGTCCCCACCGATTAGCTCACACAACACCGACACATGCTGTGCGTTGGAGACGCAGCACACCATCTCACCAGAGGGCTTCAACAGCGCGGCGTAGCGACGCAGCAAGGCCGACGGGTCGCGCACCTGCTCAAGCACGTCGCCCACGATGACGCAATCCAACGAACCCGGCTCGATGTCCGGCGTATCGACCTCCAAGTCCAGACTAAACACCCGGTCCATGCCTGGCGCAGCCGTCATCGATCCCAACCGCGCGTCGACAACGCCATATACGACCCGCTCGGGTGCATCCGCCTTGAGCCAGGCGCCGAGCTGGCCGCCCCAACTCCCCAGGTCGAGAATACGGCCAGCACCCGCCGGGATGGCGTCCAACATGGAGGCGAGTGGTTCGGCAAGGTCGATGGGTGTGGAGGTGGTCATGGTTACCGCAGTCGATTTCAATAGGGCTGGCCGCGCGTTGAGGCCGGGGCGGATTGGACCGCCTAGATACTAAGAGATGCCAAAGCACCGATCAAGGATGAGCTGATTTGCGCAAGGTTAGGGGGTAGCATCGATACGCTTCAATGCAAGACATGATTCCACGTCATTCCGACGCGCAATGGGAAATCACGCCAACGCCGGCCGCTGAAGCGTCGAGCGCGTACTGGTTCGCCGGCAACGTCACCTATATGAACAACGGCGACGGCACCTGCCAGGGGTTTACGTTGCAGTAGAGGGATGGGACAAGAAGCGGATGGCCGGGCATGGATGGCGCATTTGTCTCCATGCCTCGCCACAGATACGGCGCAGGGGTCGGCCCACAGCGCCAATCGCACGCTGATTGCCGGGCGATACTGCTGCGCCCTGGCAGCGCCCGGCCGTAAGGTAGGCGTCCAGAGCTTGCTGGCGACGGCCAAGCTCAACGGCATCGAGCCCTATGCGTGATTGAAGAAGACGCTGGAGAAGCTGCCGGCGTGGCCGAACAGCCGGATCGATGAACTGTTGCCGCTACGGTCAGCCAGCGGCGTAGCATAGGCCGCTACGTCGGCGTAGGTGGGAGCGCCGGACGCTTGCGATGCCCAGGCTGACATAGCTGAACATCGCCGTTTGAGGGTTCTCTTGGCCGCGCATGGATAATCGGGGAAGGTAGGGAGTGGATTCAAGCTGGATTCTGCCTCAATCCTCGGTCGCTGTGCGAGTCGGGGAGTTTTTCACCAGCCTGTTAACGCAACCCCGCAGTCGCTTTCAGTATCAGCCATGCTTTCACGCCTTCTTTTTCAGCACACCGCTGGGCTCTAGTGCATTGAAAATACGCAAAATTGCGTTCACACAGGTCTGATCATTTAGAGTCGGTGGAACATCTGCAGCTTGCACAATTAGACCATCATCCAACACTTGCACCTTGACATCACCAGGCAACAACTCCGAAATGCTTTTATCGGAGAAATAAGTGAGCCATCCGATTGAGATATTACCAACCGGTTGCCGGGGATGTGCTTGCAAGGCTTTGTCCCAAACTCTTGCCCACCTGGGCTTGATAAACTGGACTGTCAGCTTAAATAGCTGCGTTATTTTATCAGCAGACAAAACTCCTGCAGGGATATCAATCACCAATCTACTTGTCGAATTTGGCAAACCAGCTCCAGCATCAACTGAGATAGTTACCGTACTGGCGTCGGAAATAGGTGTCGTCGAAAGCAGCGAATAAAACCCAAGCTTACTGGTCGACTGTACCGTAAAATCACTACTCTTACCATCCGGGCCAACATAAGCAATATCATGATTCAACCCGGAGATTATTGCTGCGTCAAAATCCACACCCTCAGACAAGATCCCAACGCCTTTTTCGCTCGCATTTGGCACAATATAGAGCGGAGAAAATAGTTCATCCAATTCAGCAAGAATTTTCATGTAACTACCCACCCAGCGAATATAGTCCCCACCGACCATTGGTCCGGACGTCCAATACACTCCAAGTGTCAAACTAGCACCCACATCCATAAAACCCCCTGCGAACTTACTATTCATGAGTTAGTTGGCGTAAGAAGCCACCAACATTTGCGAAACACGAACAAACACGTACACGCCGTACAATCGCCGCCACAAATGTCGTATGAGCACCCGAATTTTTAGGTGGATCACTATTATTATGACCCATCATGTTTTCAAAACACTCAAATATTAGTCTCAATAGCACAACGTGTCCATGAGGCACGTATGACAGAGATGCTCTTCTGCACCTCTGCCATACGCCTTCCCGCACTTAGTCGCCCAAGCCCAACTCCTTCAACAGCGCCGCGCCCACCGACTCACTGAGGCTGCTCAGCACCGCCTCCATCGACACCGCCAACTGACTGGCCGATGCGGCGCTCGGTGTCGCTGGCACCACAATCGCCCGCGTCCCGCTTACCGGCACCAGTGGGCTCGCCACCATCGTCTGGCTCGATACCGGCCCAGTCAGGTAGGTCGCACTCTGGCTATTGGCGTAGCTGACGTAAGGGTTCACGCCAGCCGGCGTCGCACAAGCCTGGCCGTCCAGCAGTTGCACCGCCACGTTCTTAGCGATACTGGCCGTACTGCCGTTGCCCGGCTCCACACAAGTGGCGACGAACTGCGCGTTCAGCGTGCTGCGGTCCGCACCCCAGCAACTGTTGCCATCGCTGCCATCGTCGTCCCAGTCGCCCTCACCGTTCCAGCCATCCTGCGGCACAGTCAGCGTCAGCTTGGCCAGGTTCCAGCCGCTCACGTCGACCGTGGCGTTGTCGCTCGGCACCGTGGCGCTGTGCGTGCCGTCGCTCAGCACGACACCAACCGGCAGGCCCGTGACGGTCGTGTACAGCTGGCCGTTCGGGTCGTTGGCGCTCAGCGTGTCAGCGATCTGCGGTAGCGCGATTGGCGTCCCGGCAAAGCCGTACACGGTGCTGGCGCTTTGCGGCAGGGTCTCCACCAGGTTCAGGCCGTCGAGCATGGCGCCGCGCTGTACGCTGGCGTCCGTGCCGTTGATGAGCTGCACGCTCAAGGTGTGGGCCTGGCCGTCGCCCTGGAACTGGTAGTGCAGGGTCTGCCAGTTGAGCTGCGTGGCACTCGTGTTGCTGTAGCTGCCCAAGAGGGTGCCGTCCAGGTAGACGCCGATCTGCGTGTTGGCGCCCGTCAGGCCCAGCTGGCCGGCGTAGTCCAGGCTAAAGCTGTAGGTGGCGCCGGCAATCGTGTCGATGTCCTGCGCGATGCCGGGGGCCTGGTAGTGGCTGTTGTAGCCGCTGCTGAGACCCAGCCATTCCTGGCCGTCGCCGGGGGCGTCCTGTACCTGCGTCCACTTGCCTTGCGGCGTCTGGGCGTAGTCGCCGTTGGCCCAGACTTCGAAGGCGGCGTCCTTGTGGCGTGCGACCGGCAGCATGCTCCAGCCGGCGAACTCGTCCGTGTCGAGGATGGTCGCTTGACCCCAATGATTACAAACCCCTTCCCAGCTGGTATTGATGAGCTGGCGGCTGAGCTTGGTCGTGGGCGGCGTCATCGTCAGGCTCGGGGCTTGGGCGATGGCGTTGACCTGCACCGTGAGGTGCTGGCTGACGCTGGCCGTGCTGCCGTTCTCCGGTGCCGTGGCGGTGGCCGTCACGGTGAGCTGCAGGGTGCCGCTGTAGTTGGCGGGCGGCGTGAGGGACAGCGTGCTGGTGTTCCAGCCCGTAATGTCGACGGCTTGCGCCGTACCCTTGGCGTCCGCCGTGACAGTGGCCGTGTGGCTGCCGTCGCTGACGATCGCGCCCACCGGCAGGCCGGCGAGCTTGAGGCCCAGCACTTCCGAGCCGCCCGTGTCCACCAGCGCAGCCGTGAGGCTTTGCAGCGGGATCGTGCCGCCTTCGTTGCCGACGTTGTCCGTCTGCGTCTGCGTGAGGGCGACGTTGCCCAGCAGGGTGCCGGGGCC
>JAFAKZ010000559.1 GCA_019234745.1 Burkholderiales bacterium | reverse complement strand
CCACCCCAAGTCCGGCGCCAACTGCGCCTGGGTGCCCTCGCCCACGGGTGCCACGCTGCACGCCCTGCACTACCACCAGGTGAACGTGGCCGCACGCCAGGTGGAACTGAAGTCGCGTACACGTGCTTCTGTCGACGACATCCTCACGCTGCCGCTCGCGCCCAACCCGAAGTGGACCGACGAGGAAATCCGTTCCGAGCTGGAAAACAACTGCCAGGGCATCCTGGGCTATGTGGTGCGCTGGGTCGACCAGGGCGTGGGCTGCTCCAAGGTGCCGGACATCCACAATGTGGGCCTGATGGAAGACCGCGCCACGCTGCGCATCTCCAGCCAGCACGTGGCCAACTGGCTGCACCACGGCATCGTCACGCGCCAGCAGGTGCAGGACACGCTGGAGCGCATGGCGGCTGTGGTCGACAAGCAGAACGCAGGCGACCCTGCCTACCGCCCCATGGCCCCACACTTCGGCGCCAGCATCGCCTTCAAGGCGGCGGCCGAGTTGATCTACGAAGGCACGAAGCAGCCCAGCGGCTATACGGAGCCGATTCTGCATCGCCGCCGTTTGGAGGCGAAGGCGCGCGGCTAAAGCGTCTCACCGCACTGACAAGACCCGCCAATGGATTCGCTCCCTGGCGGGTTTTGCTTTCGCACGTCCTGCGACATTCCTCATTGCACCTCGGCCCGCGCTCGTCCAAGCTAGATGCGAGGAGACCAATATGAATACGCCTTCGCCCAACGCCAGCATGCGCGCCGCGCTGACTTACTTCCTGCCGCCCGCCCTGTGGCTGATCGCAGCAGCCGCCCTGCTGTGGCCGGCACTGGGTGGCCAAACTGTCGATGCTGCCCGAGCCTGGGCCTTGCTGGTGCTATCGCTCGTGTTCTGCGCATTTTGGCCATGGCTGCTCAAGCGCAGCGGGCATGCCGCCATCGCCCGGCTGCAAACTGCGCTGGACGAGCTCGCCGCCGCCGATGCTGACCTGTCGCGCAGCCTGCCCCGCCAAGGCCATGCCACGGCCGACGCACTGGCCGACTCGATCAACCTCTTCCTCAAACACCAGCGCGAAATGCTGGCCAGCGTGCAGGGCTACACGGTGCGCATCGCCGTGGAGTCAGCCAAGTCGCTCAAGCAGGTGCGTGACTGCACGGCCAGCACCACGCAGCAATCGCAGTTCGCCGAGCAGGTGATGGCGGTATCGCAGACTGCGTCCGAGCGCATGAGGGTAACGACGGACGAGACCAGGCAGATCGCCGCGACCACAGCCGACAATCTGGCACGCGCCCACGAGGCCCTGAGTGGCATGCAGGACACGATGGCGCGCATGCGCGAGATGCGCCAGCACCTGGAGGCGTTCGCGACGGTGGTGGAAAGCCTCAACGCGCGTTCCGGTGAGATCCGCAAGGTCGTGGGCATGATCAAGGAGATCGCCGACCAGACAAATCTGCTGGCGCTGAACGCGGCGATCGAAGCGGCGCGCGCCGGTGAAAGCGGCCGTGGTTTCGCCGTGGTGGCGGACGAGGTGCGCAAGCTGGCGGAGAAGACGCGCCAGGCCACGGACAGCATCGCCACCGACATCGACGCCATGACGGGCGAGGTATCGGCCACGCACGAGCGCACGGCCATCATCACGGCCGGCGTGCAGCAGAATGCGGCCTCGGTGGAGTATGCCTGCACCCAGTTCCAACACCAGGTGGCGGACTCGGAAACCATCCAGCAGACGCTCGCCGGTATCGTCGAGCATATCGAAGCGGCCGCGCAGGGCGACCAGCAGATCAGCGAACGCGTCGCGGCCATCCACGCTGAGAGCAAGGCCATTGCCACGCGCACGCAACTGGCCGGCGAATCCACCCAGGCGCTGTCGCAGGTGGCCGAGCAGGTACAGGCGCTCACCGGCCGGTTTACGTTGGGCCACGGCCCGCTCGACGCCGCCATCAGCCGCTGCCTGGCTTGCCGGGATGAGATACAGGCGGGCATCGCCACGATCGCGGCAGCCGGCGTCGACGTGTTCGACCAGCAGTACCGGCCCGTCGCCGGCACCGATCCACAGAAGTACCTGACCGGCTACGCCGACCGCTTCGCGCAGGCCTTCCAGCCGCTATACGACAAACTGGCGAAGGCCACGCCGGGCGGCAAGTTCGCCTTGATCGTGGACGTGAACGGCTACGCACCCAGCCATAACAGCTGGTATGCCAAGCCGGTAACGGGCGACCGCGCCACCGACCTGGTCAACAGCCGCGACAAGCGCCTGTTCAACGACCCAGCCGGCCTGCGTGCGGCCCGCAACGAGCAGCGCTTCCTGCTGCAGACCTATGTGCGCGACACGGGCGAAATCATGTCGGAGCTGGATTTGCCCATACGCGTGGGCAACCGCCATTGGGGCGGGTTGCGCCTGGGCTTCGATGCCGCTGCCTTGCTGGCCGATGGCGGGTAGACTAGGGCCGGACAACCTGGAATGCGGCATATGAACGAGAGATATATCAAGCGATTCGTACTATTGATGGCCGCCGCCAGCAGCTTGCTGTCGAATGTCGCAGCTGCAGACGACAAGTTCTACCTTGGCCACTACGCCAGCACGCCGGAAGACATCATCGAGATCAACCAGGTGATGCAGGCCTTCCAGTCGGCCATTCTCGATAAGAACGGCAAGCTGCTGTCCTCGCTCGTGCTGAACTCCCAGATCCTGTTTAGCACCACGCCCAGCCAGAAAGAGTTAGACCATATCCGCGATACGACGGACGAGCATTACGACGGTATCGCCGTCGGCGGTTTCCCTGCCTTCTCAAACTTTGTCAGCAACAGCAAGACCGCGCTGCAGGAGAAGTTCTACAACGCCCGCATCACGCAGGACGACAACCTGGCCTGGGTCAGCTTCGACTTCGAGTTCCTGGAAGACAACGTGGTGACCAACTACGGCCTGGAGAACTGGCAGCTGATCAAGACGGACGATAAGTGGAAGATTTTCAGCGTGGTCTGGTCCTCGCACGGTAAGCCGCCAGCCAAGCCCTAACGCTTCCGTTGGTATTGAATTTCAATACCCAACAATAGACACATACACAACGCAGCACATTCAAATACCATCTGTTCGTGACGCACTACACATCGCAACGAACAGGGGAAATGAACATGGCTGCACATCCACGTATCCAACGCGACACCTCCGGCTGGGTCATCCAGGTATGGCTAGCCTTTGGGACTTCAGCTTTCGCCAGCGGCTGGGGCATCCTCAATATCCAGGGCCTGAGCCTGGACCGCGCCTTCCTCGCCATCGGCTATATGTTCTGCCTGTTCGCTGCCTTCACGCTGGCCAAACTGCTGCGCGACAACCGCCATGCCAAGGTCGACACGGGTCATTGGGTGATGATGGTGTGGCTGGGCTTTGCTGCCGCCATCGCACTCACGGCCTGGGGCCTGTGGCGCATGCCCATCCCGGACTGGGAGAAGAACTATATGCTGGTCACCTGGCTGTTCCTGATCAGCTCCGTGTTCACGCTGGCGAAGACGGTACGCGACAAGCAGGATGCCGATGCGGCGGAGGCCAATCTGCGCAGCGATATCCCAACCATCATGGGCAATCAATCGCGTAGTGCTTGATCTCGCCATGCTTGCCGGCGGCACCCGCCGCCGGTATGCTTCAAATCATGAACGCACCGCTCACCCTCTCCCGTCGCAACTGGTGGCGCCGCCCGACCCTGGCGGCCTGAGCACGTTCGTACCCATTTCCCACAACAGGCTGCCGATTCCGGCGGCCTGTTTTATTTCCTGCTCCGGCGTTGGCGGCGTTTATTCCGGAGCACACCATGCAACACACCATCCTCACGGGCGATCGCCCCACCGGCCCACTACACCTGGGCCACTATGTCGGCTCGTTGCGCAACCGCATCGAGCTGCAAGGCAAGCACCGCCAGTTCATCATGATCGCGGATGCCCAGGCGCTCACCGACAATATGGGCGACTTGGCCAAGGTGCGGCGCAACGTACTGGAAGTCGCGCTCGACTACCTCGCCGTGGGCCTGGACCCGGCAAAGTCCACGATCTTCATCCAGTCGCAGATTTCGGAACTGGCCGAACTGGCCTTCTACTACCTGAACCTCGTCACCGTGGCCCGCCTGGAGCGCAATCCGACGGTGAAAGAGGAGGTCCGCAGTCGCGGCTTCGAACGCGACCTGCCCGCCGGTTTCCTCACCTACCCGGTAAGCCAGGCGGCCGATATCACTGCCTTCCGTTCCACGCTCGTGCCCGTGGGCACCGACCAGCAGCCGATGATCGAACAGACCAACGAGATCGTACGCCGGCTCAACACCACCACAGGCCAGGACGTGCTGGTGGAATGCGCTGCGCTAATCCCCGAATTCGGCCGCCTGCCCGGCATCGACGGCCAAGGCAAGATGAGCAAGTCGGCAGGCAACGCGATTGCGCTGTCCGCCTCGCCTGACGAAATCAAGGCCGCCGTGCGCGAGATGTTCACCGACCCGAAGCACCTCTATATCGACGACCCGGGCCAGGTCGAGGGCAATGTCGTGTTCACCTACCTGGACGCCTTCGACCCCGACCGCGCTACCGTCGAGGAGCTCAAGGCGCACTACCGCCGTGGCGGCCTGGGCGATATGGCGGTGAAGCGCCGCTTGGAAGGCGTGCTGCAGGACTTGCTGGCGCCTATCCGTGCGCGGCGTGCGCAATACGCGAAGGACCCGGGCGAAGTGTTGAATATGCTGGCCAAGGGCTGTGATACGGCACGTGAAGTAGCTGCTCAGACCCTGCACGACGTACGGCGTGCGCTCGGGCTGACGTATTTTGCATGAACCTTGAGCGTCCGTAGGTTGGTGCTGAGGCGGGAATCCAGTGCGACGCTTGGTATGGACACCAGAACACATAAGTGACCTGCGGCCGCTACCGGGCTTCCGCCTGCGCGGGAGCGACAGGGTTGGCGTAATTTGCCTGACCAACGCCACATACCCTCACCTAGAACAAGGATGAAATGCACCGCACGAACCCCTAGAATGGCGTGCTCAAGCCACCGCAATCCAACCCGCATGTCCCTATACCGGCTCGTCGCCAACTTCGTCGCCCGTCACTGGCGCCCCTATATCGCCTCCGCCCTGATGCTTGCGGGCGTAGCAGCGTTGACCGTGTGGATTCCACGCCAGGTGGGGCATATCGTCGACACCATGGTGCGCGGCGAGCTGCATGGCGGCGCGCTGGTGCTACAGCTACTTAAAGTCGTAGCGGCCGGCTTCGGCATCTACTTCCTGCGCGTGGGCTGGCGCCTGCAGCTGTTCGCCGCTAGCTACCGGCTGGGTGTGGAGTTGCGCACACGGCTATACCGCAAGCTGTCGGACCAGGGCCCGGCCTTCTATCAGCAGCAACGCACGGGCGACCTGATGGCGCTTGCGACCAATGACGTGGACGCGGTGGAGATGGCGGCCGGTGAAGCCATGCTGGCCGGCTTCGACGGCTCGCTCACCCTGGTGATGGTACTGGGCATGATGATCGCCGGCATCGA
>JAFAKZ010000527.1 GCA_019234745.1 Burkholderiales bacterium | reverse complement strand
AGCGCCCGGGTTTCCCGGGCGGAGCGCTGAAGCGTAAGTATGCGCTGCTCGTGGAGCTTCCTTAAGCTTCGCCGCCGTCGCCGGCTTCGTCTCCCAACTCCTCCGTGCCTTCGCCTTCTTCTACTTCTTCTTCGTTATCGATGACTTTTTCGATGCCCGACAAGGTTTCGCCGTCGTCGAGGTTGATCAGGCGCACACCCTGGGCGCTACGGCCCGTTTCGCGCACTTCGGCCACGGTGGTACGGATGAGCACGCCACCAGTGGTGATCAACATGAGGCCGTCGGTGACCGTCACCAGGCTGGCGGCGACCAGCTTGAAGCCAGTCTTTTCCGTCAGGTCCATGGCGATCACGCCCTGCGTGCCACGGCTGGTGTGGCGGAACTCGGCAATCGCCGTGCGCTTGCCGTAGCCGCCGTCGCTGGCAGTGAGCACCTGCCAGTCTTCCGAATCAGCCGCCAGCAGCGAGATCACGCGCTGGCCATCCGCCAGCATCATGCCACGCACGCCGCGGGCAGTACGGCCCATGGCGCGCACGTCGCCTTCGTCGAAGCGCACGGCCTTGCCGCCGTCCGAGAACAGCATGATCTGGTGGTGGCCCGAAGTCAGCGCCACGCCGATCAGGCGGTCGCCTTCGTCCAGGTCCACGGCGATGATGCCGCGCTTCATGGGGCGCGAGAAATCCGACAGCGGCGTCTTCTTGACCGTGCCGCGCTCGGTGGCCATGAAGACGAAATGCTCGTCGTCGAAGGCCTTGACCGGCAGGATGGCATTGATCTTTTCGCCGTCCTGGAGCGGCAGCAGGTTGACGATGGGCTTGCCGCGCGAGGCACGGCCACCCTGCGGCACTTCATATACCTTGAGCCAGTACACGCGGCCCAGGGAGGAGAAGCACAGCACGTAGTCGTGCGTGTTGGCCACGAACAGGTTGTCGATGAAATCGTCTTCCTTGGTGGCCGTCGCCTGCTTGCCGCGGCCGCCGCGCTTCTGCGCACGGTATTCGTCCAGCGGCTGGGCCTTCATATAGCCGGAGTGCGACAGCGTCACAACCATGTCCTGCGGCGTGATCAGGTCTTCCAGGCTGATGTCTTCGCCGAAAGGCACGATCTCGGAACGGCGTGCGTCGCCAAACTGCGTCTTCAGCTCGGTCAGCTCGTCCTGGATGATTTGTGTGATGCGCTCGGGCTTGGCGAGGATATCTATCAGGTCGACGATGACGTCCATCACTTCGCGGTATTCAGCGGACAGCTTGTCCTGTTCCAACCCAGTGAGGCGTTGCAGGCGCATGTCCAAAATGGCCTGCGCTTGCGCTTCCGACAAGCGATAGCCACTGGCGTGCAGGCCGAACTCTGCAGCCAACCACTCGGGACGGCCGGCATCACCCGCTACACGGGCCAGCATCTCTTCCACCAGCGGCGAACGCCATTCGCGGCCCATCAGGGCAGCCTTGGCTTCCGGCGGCGTTGCCGATGCCTTGATCAGCGCGATGATCTCGTCGACGTTGGACAGCGCAACGGCCAGGCCTTCCAGCACGTGGGCACGCTCGCGTGCCTTCTTCAGTTCATAGATAGTGCGGCGCGTCACCACTTCGCGGCGGTGGCGCAGGAAGGCTTCGAGGATCTGCTTGAGGTTCAGGAGGCGCGGCTGGCCGTCGACCAGCGCCACCATATTCATGCCGAAGCTACACTGCAGCTCCGTCTGCTTATAGAGCTGGTTGAGCACCACATCGGGCATTTCGCCGCGCTTGAGCTCGATATAGATGCGCATGCCGGACTTGTCCGACTCGTCGCGCAGGTCCGAAATGCCTTCGATCGACTTGTCGCGCACCAGGTCCGCGATCTTTTCGATCAGCGTCTTCTTGTTCACCTGGTAGGGCAACTCGTCGACGATGATGGCCTGCTTGTCGCGGCTCACGTCTTCCGTGTGCGTGCGGGCACGCATCACCACGCGGCCACGGCCCGTGCGGTAGCCTTCGCGCACGCCGGCAATGCCGTAGATGATGCCGGCCGTAGGGAAGTCCGGCGCTGGGATGTAGTCGATCAGTTCGTCGACCGACAATTCGCCGTTGGCCAAGAGCGCCAGGGCGCCGTCGATGACTTCATTGAGATTGTGCGGCGGGATGTTCGTCGCCATACCCACGGCGATACCCGTGGCGCCGTTCACCAAAAGGTTCGGCAGGCGCGTGGGCAGGACGGTAGGCTCTTGCTCCTTGCCGTCGTAGTTCGGGGCGAAATCGACCGTTTCCTTGTCGATGTCCGCCATCATCTCGGCCGAGATGCGCTTGAGGCGGCACTCGGTGTAACGCATTGCAGCCGCGTTGTCGCCGTCGATGGAACCGAAGTTGCCCTGGCCGTCCACCAGCATGTAGCGCAGCGAGAAGTCCTGCGCCATACGCACCAGCGTGTCGTAGATCGACGCGTCGCCGTGCGGGTGGTATTTACCCATCACCTCGCCCACCACACGGGCGCACTTCAGGTAGGGTCGGTTCCAGACGTTGTTCATCTCCTGCATCGCGTGCAATACGCGGCGATGCACGGGCTTCAGGCCATCACGTACGTCCGGCAGGGCTCGGCCCACGATCACGCTCATGGCGTAATCGAGGTAGGACCTGCGCATTTCCTCCTCAAGGCTGACGGGAATCGTTTCCTTGGCGAACTGTTGTAATTCGGTCATTTAAGCGGGTTCGAGCAGGGCAAAATTAAGCAGAAATCTTACCACGCCGACGCCCCGCACTCCACCCGCTTGGCAGTCGATAAATTGCCATTGTTGCGGGGAAATTCGCCGGTGTCGGCCTGCCCGTTGATTTGGCGCAGATTCGCATGGCGCGCGGCATTGTGACTTTTTGGACACCCCGGCCGGTCAACGCAAACGAATTTGCTGCGTTAATGCACGGCGTGAGTCCTTGGATATCGACTACATTTCCAATCGATATTCCCCGCCAATTGCCGCCACCATTGCTGAAATCGTCAATACCTGTGCATTGCGGCAATGTCGTGAGCTAAAGTAAACTCGGCACCGACGTGAATAGGGAGTTGGGATGAAATCCTGCCCACTGCACATATCAACTCATCGGAGAACAATTCCATGCATAAGATGACCCGCTCGATCCTGGCCGCCGCTCTGGGCTTTGCCGCTGTTTCCGCCTTCGCTGCACACGATGGCTACGCCGATTCCTCCAACGGTACCGTCGTTCGCAGCAACTACGGCCTGTGCTGGCACACCAACGGCTTCACGCCCGAGAAGGCCATCGCCGAATGCGATCCGAGCCTGATGCCGAAGCAAGCCGCCGCCGCCCCGGCACCGGCTGCCCCTGCCGTTGTCGCCGCACCGGCAGCGCCGGCCCCGGCTGCACCGAAGAAGGTTGAAACCATCACGCTGAACGCTTCCAGCCTGTTCGACACGAACAAGTCCGTGCTGAAGCCGGAAGGCAAGGAAGCCCTGGATTCCGTCGCTAAGGTGCTGCTGGAGCGCAAGTACGATCCGGCCAAGACCAAGATCGAAATCGACGGCCACGCCGACCGTATGGGCAAGGCTGACCACAATTTGAAGCTGTCGCAAGAGCGCGCTGATGCTACCCAGGTTTACCTGGTGAGCAAGGGTGTGCCGGCCAGCATGATCACGGCCGTGGGCAAGGGTTCGACCCAGCCGATCACCAAGCCGGAAGACTGCAAGAAGTTCGCCAAGAAGAAGGCCAAGCTGATTTCCTGCTACGCACCGGATCGTCGCGTTGAAGTGTCGATCTACGCAGCTGTCGAGCAATAAGCTCCTCCGCCTGCAGCATCGAAAACCCCGCGCAAGCGGGGTTTTTTCATTTTCGCGCCGGCTCAAGCGGAAAGCCGAGTGCAACTTATACGCAACAACCCACTCTACCTAGCTAGCGTCGGTCACTTTCGCCCTGCGTGCTAAACTGCCCAACAAACACAGAAACGACCTCTATCATGCCGCGCAAGATCGCCCCCGTACTCGCCACTCTGGCCGTCGCCGCCTTCCTTGGCGCCCACGCCGCCGGCATGGCCCAGCTCAAGAATTTCCTGGAAGCCACGCATACGCTGACGGCGGATTTCCAACAGACGGTGACGCAGGCCAACGGCAAGCATCAGGACTCGGCCGGCACCATGGCCATCATGCGCCCCGGCCGTTTCGACTGGCGCTACAGCAAGCCCTATGTACAGCGCCTGGTGGGCGACGGCACGCAGGTATGGTCCTACGACCCGGATCTGAACCAGGTCACCGTCAAACACCAGGATCGTGCCCTGGGCGACAGCCCCGCCGCCCTATTGGCCGGCAGCAACGAGCTGGATAAGCGCTATGAGCTGGCCGACGTTGCCAGCACGGACGGCCTGGAGTGGGTAGACGCCAAGCCGCGCAATCACGACAGCGGCTTCGAGCACGTCCGCATCGGCTTCAAGGACGGCAAGCTGGCCGCCATGGACCTGCAGGACAGCTTCGGCCAGAAGACGCATATCGCCTTCGGCAATGTCGCCAAGAACCCGAAGATCGGTGTGGGCGCCTTCACCTTCACGCCGCCCAAGGGCGCGGACGTCGTTAGCGCCGACTAATGACCGACCTGTTCTCGACCGCCCCTACCCCGCCGCTGGCCGAGGCACTGCGCCCGAAGTCGCTGGACGAGGTAGTCGGCCAACGCCACCTACTGGGGCCGGGCAAGCCACTGCGCCTGGCCTTCGAGGCAGGTCGCGCACATTCCATGATCCTGTGGGGCCCGCCCGGCGTAGGCAAGACGACGCTGGCGCGGCTGACCGCCACGGCATTCGGCTGTGAATTCATCGCACTCTCTGCAGTGCTGTCAGGCGTCAAAGACATCCGCGAAGCGATGGAGACGGCGCAGAACACACTGGACCAGACGGGCCGCCATACCATCCTGTTCGTCGACGAAATCCACCGCTTCAACAAAAGCCAGCAGGATGCGCTGCTGCCCTTCGTTGAGTCGGGCCTCGTCACCTTCATCGGCGCGACGACGGAAAACCCCAGCTTCGAAGTGAACTCGGCCCTGCTGTCGCGCGCCCAGGTCTACGTGCTGAAATCGCTCAGCGAAGAGGAAATGCGCGAGTTGATGGTCCGCGCGCAATCAGTCGCCCAGCTTGGCCTCGACTTCGACGCGAGGGCCGTCGATACGCTGGTCGGCTACGCGGACGGCGATGCAAGGCGCTTCCTGAACCTGTTGGAGCAGGCGCAGACGGCGGCCAGATCGGCGGGGGTAAGCACCGTCGACGTCGATTTCGTCAACAACGCCATGACGCTGAACGCGCGCCGTTTCGACAAGGGCGGCGATAACTTCTACGACCAGATATCGGCCCTGCACAAGTCCGTGCGCGGCTCACACCCCGATGCGGCGCTGTACTGGCTGTGCCGGATGCTGGACGGCGGCGCCGACCCGAAATACCTGTCCCGCCGCATCGTTCGCATGGCCTGGGAAGATATCGGCCTGGCCGACCCGCGCGCCATGCAGATCGCCAACGATGCCGCCGCGACCTACGAGCGGCTCGGCTCGCCCGAGGGTGAACTGGCGCTGGGCCAGGCCGTCATCTACCTGGCTTGTGCCGCCAAGAGCAATGCCGGCTACAAGGCCTTCAACGCCGCCATGGCCTTCGTTGGCAACGACAAATCGCGCGAAGTACCCGTGCACCTACGCAATGCGCCGACCAAGCTCATGAAGGAACTGGGCTACGGCCACGCCTACCGCTACGCGCACGACGAGCCGCACGCCTACGCAGCGGGTGAAACCTACCTGCCCGACGGCATTGCCGAACCTGGCTGGTACGAGCCCGTACCGCGCGGCCTGGAAGGCAAGATTGCCGAGAAACTGGCCTTCCTGCGCAAGCTGGACGACGACGCAGCGCAGTAAACAACATCCTCGGCAGTGATTTGCGCATCGCAACTGTCACCGCGCCGCAAGCGCAGGTAGAATCGACGGCTCCTCGCTATGGGCTCCTGCCCATCCTGGTCAAATAGTACAGACAAGGTTTGCCATGTTAGATATCCAACTTCTCCGTAATGATCTTGACGGTGTCGCCGCCCGCCTCGCTTCGCGCGGCTTTACGCTCGATACCGCTGCCTTTGCCGCCCTGGAACATGAGCGCAAGTCCCTGCAGACGCATACGCAAGATCTACAGGCCAAGCGCAATGCCGTGTCCAAGCAGATCGGCATCGCCAAGTCCAAGGGAGAAAACACGGACGCCATCATGGCCGAAGTGGCGAACCTGGGCGACGAACTGAAGACCGCCGAGCAGAACCTGGCTGCACTGCAGGAGAAGCTGAATGAGCTGCTCGCCGGCATCCCCAACCTGCCGACGGAAAGCGTCCCGGTGGGTAAGGATGAAACGGGCAATGTGGAACTGCACCGCTGGGGCACGCCGCGCACCTTCGACTTCGACATCAAGGACCATACGGACATCGGCACGCCGCTGGGTCTGGATTTCGAGGCCGGCGCCAAGCTCTCCGGCGCACGATTTACCGTGCTGCGCGGCCCTATCGCGCGCCTGCACCGCGCGCTGGCGCAGTTCATGATCGATATGCAGACCGAGCAGCACGGCTATACGGAGATGTACACGCCCTATATCGTGAACCCGGAGGTGCTGTACGGCACGGGCCAGTTGCCCAAGTTTTCTGAAGACATGTTCCGCGTGGAGCGTGGTGGCACGGAAACCCACACGCAGTATCTGATCTCAACCTCGGAAATTTCGCTGACCAACACGGTACGCGACAGCATCCTGAAGGCGGACGAACTGCCCATCAAGCTCACGGCGCACTCGCCCTGTTTCCGCTCGGAAGCAGGCAGCTACGGCCGCGATACGCGCGGCATGATCCGCCAGCACCAGTTCGACAAGGTGGAGATGGTGCAGATCGTGCACCCGGAGAAGAGCTACGAAGCACTCGAAGAAATGCGCCAACACGCCGAGAGCGTACTGCAGAAGCTGGGCCTGCCCTACCGCGTAGTCACCCTGTGCACAGGCGACATGGGCTTCTGCGCCGCCAAGACTTATGACCTGGAAGTGTGGCTACCGGCGCAGAACACCTACCGCGAGATCAGCTCCGTCTCGAATACGGAAGCCTTCCAGGCTCGCCGCATGCAGGCGCGCTTCAAGAACGAGGCGGGCAAGAACGAGCTGGTGCATACGCTCAACGGTTCCGGCCTGGCTGTGGGCCGTACGCTGGTGGCCGTGCTGGAGAACTACCAGAACGCGGACGGCAGCGTGACGATTCCGGAAGCGCTGCGTCCCTATATGGGCGGGCAGGAACGTATCGCCGCGTAATCGCATCGCGCATCAGACAAGGGGCCGGAATCGACGATGATTCCGGCCCTTTGCTTTGGCAATGTACGCTGCAAGAAAAACGCCCCGCCGGCCATCCCGAGCGGGGCGTTGCTTATCTCGCTGCCAAGGCTTACTCGGCCTGATAGACGTAAGGCTTCTGCTTCACGCGCGAGGCCTGCGCATCGCGCTGGAAATCGCGGTCGACCTGCTTGT
>JAFAKZ010000525.1 GCA_019234745.1 Burkholderiales bacterium | reverse complement strand
CGTGTCCGCGGGGCGGGCCTGGAGTCGCGCATTGAACTGGACCTCTGCGACTACCGCGATCTTGACGGTACCTATGATGCAGTCGTCTCCATCGAAATGTTCGAAGCAGTAGGCGAGGCGTACTGGTCGGCGTTTTTCGAGGTCGTGAGACAACGCCTTGCGCCGGGCGGGCAGGCGCTCATCCAGTCCATTACGATCGATGACGCACGCTTTGCGGCGTATCGGAGCGGCAGTGACTTTATCCGCGAATACATTTTTCCAGGTGGCATGCTGCCCGGCCCGGCCGTGTTCGGTCAAAGGGCGGCAGACCATTCCCTGCGGCTTCTTGACGCCTTCCGCTTCGGTCCCGACTACGCGGAGACCCTCCGGCGTTGGCGCGAACGGTTCGAAAAGCATCTCGACGACGTTCGCGGACAAGGATTCGACGAAGGCTTTACCCGAATCTGGCGACTCTACTATCAGTACTGCGAAGCAGGCTTCGACATGGGCACGATCGACGTATACCAGTTTCACTTGCAGCGAGATGACTAGATGGCGAATGGTGCTACCACTCTGTCGCACTCAATCATGACACGGTAACCGGATCATGTGGCCAAGGTCGCTGAACCCTGCGTTGAAAGATTGGAATGGTCGCCGCGTCTGGTTGATCGGCGCGTCAAGCGGCATCGGAGCGGCGCTGGCGGCCGCGCTGGCTGCGAAAGGCGCCATGCTTGCGCTTTCTTCCAGACGTGAGGCCGCGCTGCGTGGCGTAGTCCAGCCCGCTGCGCAGCCAATTATCCTGCCTTTCGACGTTGCCGATCCTGTGGCTTGGGAGCACGCCTGGACTGAGCTAAACAAGCATTGGGAAGCACCGGACCTCGTCGTATTTTGCGCAGCTGATTATCACCCGCAGCGATCTTGGGAGATTGATCCCGAGCAGGCGAGGCATACGGTTGAGACCAACCTCACCAGTATTTACTACGGACTCCATTACGTCCTGCCATCCATGCTGAAGCGTGGTTCGGGTGGCCTTGTACTCCTGGCCAGCGTTGCCGGTTATATGGGCCTGCCGAATGCGACTGTATATGGGCCGACCAAAGCGGCGCTCATCAATCTGGCAGAGTTGCTCTATGTCGATCTCCGCTCTCGCGGTCTCGGCGTCTATCTGGTCAACCCAGGCTTCGTTCAAACCCCGCTTACGGCCAAGAATGACTTTGCCATGCCATCGCTACAAACGCCAACCCAGGCAGCAAATGCTATCGTGGCCGGTTTGGCGAATGGTCGATTCGAGATCAGCTTTCCATCACATTTCACCCGGCCGCTGAAATGGGCGAGCCTGTTGCCATATCGACTTCGCTTTGCGGCGCTGCTACAGCTGCTACGGCTTGCATAGCCGAATGAAATCCATGCCGAAGCGACAGCCCCAGCGATTCCTGGGCTGGCCCTCTATGCATCAAAATTGCCGCGGCGATTGCCAATCACGTGTTTGAACACGCAGAACGCGCTATCTGACTTATGACCGAGTGAACCGGCCTGCGCCGAAGCTGGCCTGCCGTGATGCGATATGCAGCGATCGGCACGCAAGTTCATCGTGTCGCTGTAGCCGCAGAATTCAGCGCAGCCCGCCGTGCTTGATGCATCAAGCAGTCCTTAAGCGTGCCTTTACGCCGCAAGCCGGTCGAAAAGAGGGAGGGCTTCAATCTCCGGCTTGGCATACAGATAGCCTTGCTGCCAAGTAATACCCAGGGACGTTAGAAAGTCCGCCTCGTGCTGTGTTTCGATGCCTTCCGCGATGATTTGAATACCTAGCTTGGTGCAGGCCAGATTGACCGCTTCGGCGATGGCCTGCCTGACTGGATCGGTGGCAATGCCCCGCGTGAGTTCCATATCCATCTTGATGATGTGCGGTTGGAACTGCGCGAGCAGGTTCAGGCCGGCGTAACCGGC
Source organism: Burkholderiales bacterium (assembly GCA_019234745.1). Taxonomy (GTDB): domain Bacteria; phylum Pseudomonadota; class Gammaproteobacteria; order Burkholderiales; family Chitinimonadaceae; genus JAFAKZ01. The sequence continues at coordinate 336 of JAFAKZ010000525.1, read as the reverse complement.
GCCAAAGTCATCTATGGCGGTCATCATGCCCTGGCGCCGGTATTCCTCGAAGATTCCCTTGAGGTGCTCGCTATCGCGCACGCGTTCGCCTTCAGTCACTTCGAAGATCAGGCGGTCATGCGGCAAGCCAAACCGCTCCGTCGCCTCTATCGTCGCCTTGATGCAAGAAGCGGGTCGATACACCGCGTTGGGCAAGAAATTGATACTCAACTTGCAGTCTGGGATTTGTGTCAGCCCAAGTCGCGAAGCGAGCTCGATGGCCCGGACGCGGCAGGCTTGGTCGAACCGGTAGCGGCTTCCATCGTCCACCTTTGACAGTATCGTTGCAGCGGACTC
>JAFAKZ010000521.1 GCA_019234745.1 Burkholderiales bacterium | reverse complement strand
GCGAACTGTGATATGAACGTCTAAGCTCCATCACGGTCAACGCGAGAACGACTAAAACCAAGACCTAGGAGCGAGGAAACAAGATGACGAAGAACCCGACTGAAAGCACTGAATTCGCCTCAGACCTGATAGACGCGCGCATCGCGGTACTGGGCGACTGGCGCGGCGCGATGCTGGCCCGTATTCGCGCCCTGATCAAAGAGGCTGAGCCCGAGGTGGTCGAAGAGTGGAAGTGGCGTGGAACGCCTGTGTGGTCCCGCAACGGTATCATCTGTACTGGCGAAACCTATAAGAGCGTGGTGAAGATGACGTTCGCCAAGGGCGCGGCGCTGGCCGACCCGGCCAAGCTTTTCAATTCCAGCCTTGACGGGAACACCCGGCGCGCCATCGATGTTCATGAAGGGGAAGCGGTGAACGAGGAGGCGCTGAAGGCGCTGATTCGGGAAGCCGTCGCCCTGAACAAGGCGCCAAAGGCTGCTGCCAAGAAGTAATTCAATACGAGGCAGGGGCGCTCCCCTGCCTCGTACAACACTTATGCCCGGCCGTTACCGCTCAGCTCGGCGTTCATCTTCGCCATATCCAGTTCGCCTTCCCAGCGCGACACGACGACTGTTGCCACGCCGTTGCCAATGATATTGGTCAGCGCACGGCATTCGCTCATGAACTTGTCTATGCCCAGGATCAGCGCCATGCCTTCCACCGGCAGGCCCTTGATCACGGCCAGCGTTGAGGCCAGCGTAATAAAGCCGGCGCCCGTAATACCGGAAGCACCCTTGGACGTCAACATGGCGACGGCCAGGATGGTTATCTCCTGCCCCAGGCTCAGGTTCGTATTGGTAGCCTGTGCGATAAACAGTACGGCCATCGTCATATAGATGTTCGTGCCGTCCAGGTTGAACGAGTAACCCGTGGGGACGACCAAGCCGACCACCGACTTGCCGCAACCCAGGCGCTCCAGCTTGGCCATCAGGTTGGGCAGGGCGCTCTCGGATGAACTGGTACCCAGCACGATCAGCAGTTCCTCCTTGATGTAGGCCAGGAAGCGGATGATGGAGAAACCCGTAATACGCGCGATGATGCCGAGCACGATCAACACGAATAGCGCGCTGGTGAGGTAGAAGGTGCCGATCAGCTTGGCCATGGGGATCAGCGAGGCGATGCCGTACTTGCCGATGGTGAAGGCCATGGCGCCGAAGGCACCGATCGGGGCGGCCTTCATCACGATGTTCACGACACCGAACACCGCATGGGAAATCTGCTCGATCAAGTTCAGTACCGGCTTGCCCTTTTCGCCGATATGCGACAGCGCGAAGCCGAACAGGATGGCCACCAGCAGCACCTGCAGGATGTCACCCTTGGCAAAGGCGTCCACCATGGTGTCGGGGATGATGTTCATCAGGAACTTTACCGTATCCATGTCCTTGGCCTTGGACGTGAACTCGGCTACGGCGTGCGGATCCAGTTTGCTCAGGTCGGCATTGAAGCCGGCGCCGGGCTGGACGATGGTGGAGACAAGCAGGCCGATCAGCAGCGCGGCCGTCGATACGACCTCGAAATAGATCAGCGCTTTGCCGCCCACACGACCGACCTTTTTCATATCGTCCATGCCGGCGATACCGGTCACGACGGTGCAGAAGATAACGGGGGCGATCACCATCTTGATCAGCTTGATGAAGCCGTCGCCCAAAGGCTTGAATGCGACGGCATGGCCGGCATCGAAATGGCCGAGCAAGACGCCTGCCACAATGGCGATCAGCACCTGGACGTAGAGCACGCGGTAGAAGGGTTTCTTCATGGAGTAGGCCTTGAGTTGTCTGTTGTTTTCGAGCCGCTAACAAGGCGCTTTCGGCGTTGTTGTGCAAACTTGCCGTACAACGGTACTGTTTGCGTTTGCTCGCCTAGCCGTAAGCGCTTTGTTAGCAGCGCTTATTCATGGTGAGTTGTGACTATCGCACAAGCCGGCAAGATGTGTAGCAGGGATTGCCCCTAGTTTGATTTGGCACAGCGCCGTCTGATGCACGGCAGCGCCCAAACGGCGGCGGCGGCTTTAGAATGTCGCCCTTTTGGTCCACTTCGCTGCGCGCCACATGAAGCCGATTGCCATCTTCCAGCACGTGATTTCCGACGGCCCTGCCTACTTTGCGCATTGGCTCATCCAGGCCGGTCTGCCTTACGAGGTGTTTCATCTCTATGCTGGCGATGCTGTGCCGGCTGATATCTCGGCCTATTCTGGCCTGGGCATCATGGGTGGCCCCATGAGCGTCAACGATGGGTTGCCCTATCAGGCAGGTCAGCTCGACGCCATTCGTCGCGCTGTCGAGCTGGATATCCCGGTTATCGGCCACTGCCTGGGTGGACAATTGATGTCCAAGGCGCTGGGTGGCACGGTCGACGCATCGCCCAATGTAGAAATTGGCTGGAGCGATCTGCGCCTGGAAGCGGAAGTGGGCGCGCGCTGGTTCCTTGGCCGGCGCCAGCTGCGACAGTTTCAGTGGCACGGTGAGAGCTTCTCCATCCCGCCCGGAGCGCGTCGCATCGTAGTGGGCGAGCTATGCCCGAACCAGGCATTCGTGGTGGGAGAAAAGCACCTCGCCATGCAGTTTCACTGCGAGGTGAATGAAGAGAAAGTGCGCGCCTGGCTCCACAACGACCGACAGGAATTGATCAGCCAGTCGCCGGGCGTTCAACAGGCCGACGCGATCCTGCCGACGCTGGCGGCCGACGTTGCAAATAGTCAGCGCATTGCCGCCGATATTTATGCGGAGTGGGTGAAGGGCTTGAGGTATTAATGCAACGTCCAATGCGCCTACGAGTGACGTGGACCAGCCTCACTACCCACGGCCCGCTGCAATGCCTCCCGCAGCGCTTTGAGGTTGCCAAGATAAGACCCCTGCGCTGCCTTGCTTACCTTTAGTGCATTTACCATGTCGACGGGTGAGCCGGTGTGCAGCTCCAGCCCCGTACTCGCCACAAGCAGCATTTCGGCGCCGCGCGCAGCCACCATCTGGTCGGCGAAATCAGGCTGTTCGCTGTCGTGTAGTGCGGCATAGGCGGCTGCCAGTCGGCGCAGGGTGTCGGCATCCATATGCGCGAGCGAGCCATTCGCCATGGCCACGTCCCAGGCTTCCCGCCGCAGCGTCGGGTTGATCATGCCGAGGATTTCCTTGTGCGCAAAGAGCTGCCCGATGTGCTCGTTGACCTTTTCGTTGCTCAGCCCCTTGCGCAGATCGTCCGTGATCGATGCTTGCGCATCCTGCTGGTTCCTCAGATGCGTTTCGTTCTGCGCAATCGCGTCGTTCACTTGATCCAGATTGGCTCGAAGCTCCCCTGCAATGCGTTCGTAGGAGGCCTCGGCCATATGGCGGTCGTGAATGCCGACGACAATGTGCTCCAGCGTCAGGGCAGTCAGAATGCCGACGACGATCATCAGGTATTCCTTGGCGAACTCGTGTAGCGAATGAATCTGAATACGTTTGATATCGAAAAGCATGGGAAGTCTCGGGTCGGAGCGGGCCGACGATAGCTTACGTGAGGTACGCAAGTATAGTGCAAAGGCTTGGGCCGCCGTTCGCCAGCAAAATAGGCGCTGGCTGCGCGTATCGACCGAATGCGTCAGCGATCGTAGGCGCAGCCAGCTGGCGTGGTCTTATGCGGCCACTGTTGTGCTTTTAGTTGAGACCTGCCTTATCCAGGCCGAATAGTTTGTCCTTAGAGCCAGGCACATTGCGAAAAGCGACATTCAAGCGGTTCCACCCGTTGATGGCGGCGATGCGGAAAGTCAGCTGCGACAGTTCTTCATCGGTAAAGTGTGCGGATACTTCTTCATAGCTCGCGTCCGACGCCCCGGTGGGTTCGATACGCGTCAGAGCTTCTGTCCAGGCCAGCGCGGCGCGCTCCTTCGGCGTGAACAGCTGCGATTCGCGCCAGATGGCAATGTGGTGCAACCGTAGCTCACGTTCTCCGTGCAGCTTGGCTTGCTTGATGTGCATGTCCACACAAAATGCGCAGCCATTGAGTTGCGAGGCCCGGATATCGATGAGAAGGGCGAGAGACTCATCCATGGTAAAGGCCATGCTGAAGTCGAGGTACTTCTTGAAGAGGTCGGGCGACAGGCGCGAGTAGTCGAGGCGGGGCTGCATGGTGCTCATGGTCGGAATCCTTCGTGTCAAAGTTGGCGAGGGCCGACCGACATGTCGGCCTCACTAACAAGACGAGGCGGCCCATCCGTTTGTGACATTCACGACTTCAGGCGCTCGGCGATTTTGCGCAGCTTGTCCGGATTGCGCTGGATATACAGGGCGCCGATATGGTCAGCTTCGGCTGCCGGGGCGAGCGCGACCGTCTGCAGCAGTTGACCGCCGGCATGATCGTCGAGGATCAAGCAGCCGGGCAGCCCGTTGATCTGCGTGGGCACCAATCGCCAGCCGCTACTGGCACGCAAGCTCGCAAATCCAATGAAGACACGGGCGACCAGCGCGCCGCCATGCAGTGGCCGCGGTACGGCGCTGGTCTTGCCGCCGCCATCGGTGAGCAATACTGCATCTTCGCTAAGCAGCGCGGCGAGCGCCGATATGTCGTGGGTGCTCACGGCGTGCATGAATGCCATCATCAATCGCTCACTCTCTTCCTTGGCGATTGTGTGTCGGGCGTAGTCTGCCTTGACGCTCTTGCGTGCACGGCTGATCAATTGCCGACACGCCGCTTCGGACCGGTCGAGATGGCCGGCGATTTCTGCATAGTCGAGATCGAATACATCGCGCAGCAGGAAGGCAGCCCGCTCCAGCGGAGAGAGCCGCTCCAGCACGAGCATGAAGGCAACGGTGACGTCCTGGGCAAATTCGGCATGCACCTCGGGCCCAGGCGCCCAGTCAAAGTGGGTCTCGTCATCCAGCAAGGGTTCGGGTAGCCAAACTCCTACATATTGCTCCCGCCGGGCAGCCGCCGAGCGCAACTCGTCCAGGCAGAGGTTGGTTACCAGTCGAGAAAGGAATGCGGGGGCATGCTGGACGGTGGACTCATCAACATCCACCCAGCGCAACCAGGCTTCCTGCAAGATGTCCTCGGCCGCGGCGCGTGAACCTAGCATCCGGTACGCAAGCGCACGAAGCCGAGGAGCCAGATGCGTGTCGAAGTGCCGGGCGCGCTCGGCGGATTGTCCATCGGAAGTTGTCATGGTCATGGGCCGCTGGGAATGGGGTGTCATGCCTGAAGACGAATGAGACGCCTGCTTTGTGACAAGGCAAGTGCGGGAGTAGGTGGATATTACCCTGCCGCATCCCGCTGCGCTGCGAGCCAACCATACAGGCGGCTATCGTCCGCCCAGGCGGCGTTGAAGCGGAAGTGGCGGGTGCGTTCGTTCACCATATAGAACCGCCCAGGCGCCAGGGCGATGCCGGCCGTTGCTGCGGCGGTTGCGAGCTGGTCGGCGTCCAGTTCGGCCGGGGCTTCGGCCCATAGGAACAGGCCACCCGTGGGGCGGTGAAATGGCGTCCAACCTAGTTCCGCCAGCCTTGTGCAGACGCGCGATTGCGCTTCGCCCAGCTTTTCTCGTAGTCGATCAAGGTGCGTGCGGTGGTGGCCGTCGGTGAGCATATGCAGGGTGGCGGCTTCGGCGATCTCCGAGCCGGTGAGGTTGCTGGCCATCTTCAGTTGCGTGGCGCGGCGCACCGTGTCGCCATCGGCCAGAAAGTAGCCTACGCGCAGGGCGGGCGACATGGTCTTGGAGAAGCTGCCCAGGTAGATGGTGCGCTGCAGGCCGTCCAGGCTGGCGATAGCCGGAGGGGCAGGGTTCAGCAAGTCGGCAAAGGGGTCGTCTTCGACGATGCGGAAATCGTGGCGCTCGGCCACGCGCAGGATCTGGTGCGCGACAGCGGCCGATGTCGTGGTGCCGGTCGGGTTGTGCAGGGCGCTGTTGGTGAAGAAGACAACGGGCTTATGGGCCGCAGCGATGCGCTCCAGTGCGATGACGTCCGGGCCATTGGCCGTGCGCGGTACGCCTACCACTTTGGCGCCGTAGAGGCTGAGTGAAGCGAGCAGGGTGGAGTAGCCGGGCTCGTCGATCAGCACCGTCTGGCCTGGCTTGACCAAGAGCCGCATGGCGATGTCGAGGCCTTGGCTGGCGCCGTGGGTCAATACGATCTGATCTGCCGTCGACTCGATGCCGCGCATGGCCAGGCGCCATTGCAGGTGGGTGCGCAGCGCGGGCAGGCCTTGCGGATGCCCGTAGCGCACCAGGCTGCTGCCTTCCGCCTTGGCGAGGTGGCGCAGGGCGGCGCGCACGCCCTCCTCATAGAGCCAGTCGGGTGGTAGCCAGCCGCCGCCGGCGGGCAGCGACAGGCCGTCGTTCTCGTACATTCGCTGCAGTACCCAGGCTTCGTCTACTTCGGTGCGTGCTGGTGCAGGCGTTGTCGCTACTGGGCGTGGTGCCACGAAGTAGCCGCGCGCGCGGCGCGCTTCGATCCAGCCAGCGGCTACGAGGCGGTTGAAGGCCTCCGCCACCGTGAACGGGCTGACGCTGCAGCTTTGCGCGAGGCCGCGCACGGAGGGCAGGCGCGTGCCTTCCGCCAGCGTACCGCGCTCGATGCGGTGCTGGATGCCGGTAACGATCTGCTCGGTGAGCGAGGCGGTGGCGCTTGGGTCGAGCTGAAGCATGCTTAATCTGTATAGGTCTTACAGTCAGTACAGATGGTCGCGAAAGACACCCGTATGTGTATGGATATATAAGGCGCCATCCAGAATACTGCGTTCAGTTTGCCTTATCCCACGAAATACGCCAATACAGTTCCCAATACAGATTGGCGAGACTAGGAGCAATACATGGACCACAATGCTGCAGAAGGCCTGAACCTGAGCCCGTACTGGATGCCGTTCTCGCACAACCGCTATTACAAGCAGCACCCGGAAGGGCGCCTGGTGGCCAAGGCGGAGGGTTCCTACTACTGGAATACGGATGGCGCCAAGCTGTATGACGCGCTCTCCGGCCTGTGGTGTTGTGGTCTGGGTCATCGCGACCCACGCATTGTGGAGGCCATGAAGGCGCAGATGGACGTGCTGGACTATTCGCCCGCCTTCCAGATGGGCACGCCCGCCACCTTCCG
>JAFAKZ010000370.1 GCA_019234745.1 Burkholderiales bacterium | reverse complement strand
GCATGTGATTTCAAGAGTCTGCGTTCAGCGAGTGCCGTGATCTTTGACGTAACGCAAGGCATGGCGACACCCGTACAATAGCCCCATGAAGACCATTATGGTGTGCATCAAGCAGCGATTTGATCATCAACCTTCTTGCGCGGCACGGGGCAGCTTGGCCTTGGCGACCAAGCTGGAAGAAGAGATCGCGGCGCGCGATCTGCCGCTACGTATCCATCGCTTTCCCTGCCTCGGCATGTGCGAGGTGGGGCCGAATATGAAGGTTGTCGGCGGCGACCTGTTTCATGAGGTGTGCGGGGCCGATTTGGAGAGCGTCATTCAGTCGGCGCTGGAGGATAAGTAGGTTGGGCTGAGCTCCGCGAAGCCCAACAATCTTTGTTGACCGCCTGCAGTGTTGGGCTTCGCAGAGCTCAGCCAAGCCTACGGTTTAGCACCGTCATTCCGGTCCGTAGTTCCGACTACTGTTTCGGCTGTGCCTTGTCGCCAATGCGGCCTTCCTGGCCTGAGATCAGGTTGAGCAGATTGCGCTTGTGGCGCTGGATGAGCAGGGCGGCGATGACCAGCACGGCGCCCACGATAGGCATGCGGGCGGGCATCAGCAGGTAGGCCACGATAGGCGCCGCGATGGCGGCAATGAGTGCGGCCAATGAGGAGATCTTGCTCACTGCCGCAACAATCAGCCAGACGGCAAGCGTAGCCAGCCCCAGTCGCCAGTCGAGTACCAACAGTACGCCAGCTGCCGTAGCGACACCCTTGCCGCCGCGGAAGCCGAAGAACAGCGGCCACATATGGCCAACCGTCACGGCCACGGCGACGCCGGCCAGCCACGGGTCGGGCAGCGCCATATAGCGCGCCACGGCAACGGCGATGACGGCCTTGAGCGTATCGCCCAGCAGCGTAAGCAGTGCCGCGATCTTCTTGCCTGAGCGCAGCACATTGGTCGCGCCAGGGTTGCCTGAGCCGTAGCTGCGTGGGTCGTCCATCTTCATCGCTCGGCTGACGATGACGGCGAACGAGAGCGAGCCGACCAGGTAGGCGGCGATCACGACGGCAAGCGGCAAAGCGAAAGGCGGCATTGCAAGATTTCCACTACAATGGGCAGCCCCGGATTCTAAGCCGGATGAGGCGCGCGGTGAAACCAGATTTCATGACGCGCCAACTCCCCGCAACACATGGACATCATTTTCCTACACGGCATCAAGGCCCGCACGCTGATTGGCGTCTACGACTGGGAACGCGTCGCGCCCCAGGTGGTCGAGGTCGATCTGGAGCTGGGCATCCCCAGCGCCCGCGCCTGCCAGACCGACGATCTGTCCGACACCATCAACTATGCTGAAGTCGTGGACCGCCTGCGCACCGTGCTGGCCGAGCAGCACTTCCTGCTGCTGGAACGCCTGGCCGAGTACATCGCGCAGGACCTGATGGGGGCCTTTGGCGCGCCCTGGATACGTGTGTCCGTGACGAAGCTGGGCATCCTGCACGAGGTAGGGCGCGTGGGGGTGACGGTGGAGCGGGGGCATCGCGGGGGGTAGGTAGTACGTCCTCGTAGGTTGGGCTGAGCGCGGCGATGCCCAACGTTTACCGCGACGAGGTAGGTCGGGTGCCTCAAGGCGAAGCCGCAATGCACCGCACTCTCGATCGCTTGGTGCATTGCGCTGCGCTTAATGGCACCCTACAGATGCTTCGTTCCCGCGACGGCGGCATGTAGGTCGGGCGGGCGCCACAGAGTCGATGGCAAGCTGTTTCGGGGGGGAAATGCACTTCCTCAAGGAAAATCGCCGCTTCCTGATCCTCTGCTTGGTGTTCGCGCTCATTAGCGTGCAGCGCTATTGCATGGCCTTCGTCGCATTCGCGCTCATCCTGACACTATTCTGGCTACCCATTACGCTATTCAAGCTATGGCGCCGTCCTGCGGAGCGTGTCCGGCGTGTAGCGCGGCTAGGTATCTGGATTGGCGCGTGCTTATTGATCTTGGCTGTTCACGCCATGCGCATGAACCTTGCGCAGGCCCAGGCGGATCGCGTTGCGCAGGCCTTGGAGGTGTATCACGCGCAGCATGCGAACTATCCAGCCGACCTGCGCGCGCTTGGTCTTGAGCCCGAGCAGCTAAGAAGCCAATACGATATTCATTATTGGTTCCGTGACGGCGAGCCCACGTTGGCCTATTCCTCGCCCTCGATGTTCCTGTTTACCAATATCTACGACTTCAAGCTGCATCGCTGGCAGCAGTTGGCCTATTGAACATCGCGTTGGGTTTCGCTGCGCTCTACCCAACCTACCGATTGTCAGTCCTCCGTCGCCTCGCCATCTTCCAGTGCCTTGCGCGCCAGATATTCCGCCCGCTTCGCTTCCTTCGCCGCCGCACGGGCAGCCTGCGCCTCCGCCTTTTCGCGGGCAATCTGCTCTTCGCGGGCGATGCGTGCTGCTTCCGCCACCTTCTTGGCCGCTTCCTTTTCGGCCGCCTCGACTGCCTCGATGGCGGCGATCTCAGCCTTGCTCTTACCCGGGCGCACCTTCTCGAACCAGGCGATGGATTCCACGTGGCCCGTGTGCGGGAACATGTTCACCACGCCGGCCGACTTCAGCGCATAGCCCTTGAGATTGACCAGTACGTTGGCGTCGCGCGCCAGCGTAGCCGGGTTGCAGCTGACGTAGACGATGCGCTTGGGGCCGCCGACGGCCGGCAGGGCCTTGCAGACTTCCATGGCGCCGTCGCGCGGCGGGTCGATCAGCATGCGGTCGAAGTGGCCGAGCTTGGCCATGGCTTCGTCCGTCATCTCGAACAGATTGGACATCTGGTATTCGACGCGGTCTTCCAGGCCGTTCTTCCCGGCATTTTCGCGGGCGCGTTCCAGCAATTGGGCACTACCCTCGATGCCCAATACCGTCGCGCCGGAGCGGGCGATGGGCAGTGTGAAGTTGCCCAGGCCGCAGAACAGGTCGGCGATGCGTTCACCCGGTTGCGGGTCGAGCAGGCGCAGGGCGCGGGCCACCAGTACGCGGTTGATGCCGGGATTCACCTGGGTGAATTCCGTGGGCTTGTAAGGCATCACTACGTTGAATTCCGGCAGGCTGTAGCTCAGCTCGGGTGCATCCAGCGGGTAGAAGGGGTGTGCCGTGTCCGGCCCCTTGGGCTGCAGCCAGATCTGTACGTGGAAGCGGTCGGCAAAGGCCTTGACCAGCGCCTCGTCCGCCTCGTTGAGCGGCTCCATGGTGCGCAGGACGAGCACGTCCACATGTTCGCCCGCCGCAAGCTCTACCTGCGGCATGCGTTCGCGGATGGATAGCTGCATGATCAGCTCGCGCATCGGCACCAGCATGTCGGAAATCTTGCGCGGCAGGATTTCGCAGGTGCTCATGTCGGCGATATAGCTGGAACGCTTCTCATGGAAGCCAACCAGCACCGTCCCCTTCTTCGCCACATAGCGGGCCGACAGGCGGGCGCGATGGCGGTACTGCCAGGTTGGACCGTAGATCGGCGTCATCATCGTTTCAGAACGCACCTTGCCGATGCGGTTCAGATTGTCTTCCAGCACGCGCTGCTTGACGGCGACCTGGGCCGAGGCTTCCGCATGTTGCATGGAGCAACCGCCGCACACGTCGTAGTGCGGGCAGCGCGGCTTCACGCGCATGAAGCTTTCCTTGAGAATGGCGACGGCCTGGGCGTTCTCGAAGCTGGGCTTCTTGCGGTAGCTGGAATATTCGACGCGTTCGAAGGGCAGGGCGCCATCGATGAAGATGGTCTTGCCTTCGGCGTGCGCCACGCCGTGACCGTCGAAATCCAGCGATTCGATGGTTGCGATGGGGTTACGGCGGGCTTCGGTCATGGCGGCTAGGGTGCTGGGAGAAAACCCGCGATTATAACCAGTTGAGACGATTGGGGAAAATTGCTCGCCTGTGCCTGGGTCGTGAGCTACGGGTGACGATGGCGCTGGTAAGCATGGCAAGTCGCAGAAAAAACGAGGCCGACGAAGATCGCCGGCCTTGTAATAAGGCGACCCAGGCCGCCTTCGAGGGAGTCGGTTTCCGGCTCCAGCGCCGGAGGACTGTTTGCGTTATAGCGGTCGGGTTGATGAATACAAGGCAGACCGTATGCCGTCTGTCGGTTGACTCGCCCCGCATTAGTGCACATTCTGTGAGTATTACGACCCCGGCGAGCACGTCATGGCAACCCATGCCCCGGCCGCAACCGAAGGACTGGCGCAGCGCGCCACCTGGAACAGCGTGTGGGTGAACCTGCTGCTGGCGATTGTCCAGGTGATCGTCGGCGTACTGGGCCGCTCGCAGGCCCTGCTGGCGGACGGCCTACATAGCCTGTCCGACCTCGTCTCCGATTTCGTCGTGCTGGCCGCAGCCAAGAGTGCAGCTGTCGCGGCTGACGAAACGCATCCCTACGGCCACGGTCGTTTCGAGAATGCGGCCTCGCTGCTGCTGGGCATCCTTATGCTGGGTGTCGGCCTGGGCATGGTCTGGGCTGCCGTGCATCGGCTGCAGAACCCGCTTACCATCGTCACCGTGTCGCCGCTGGCGCTGGCCGTCGCGCTGGGCACCCTGCTCGTCAAGGAGTTGCTGTTTCGCTATATGCTGGCCATCGGGCAGAAGCTGCGTTCCAGCATGTTGGTGGCCAATGCCTGGCATGCGCGATCGGACGCGGCGGCATCGCTCGTTGCGGCGGTCGGCGTCACGGCCAATCTGGCCGGATTGGCGCTGGCCGACGCCCTGGCAGCCGTGCTGGTGGGCAGCATGATCGCGCGCATGGGTGGCAAGTTCGCCTACCGCGCCATTACCGACCTGACCGACCACGCCCTGGCGCCCGACGAGGTGCAGGCGATTGAGGATACGCTGGCCGGCACGCCCGGCGTGCAGGGCGTGCACAACCTGCGTACCCGCAAGATGGCGGATGACGCCTTGGTTGACGCCCATCTGCGCGTGGGGCCGGATTTGACCGTGTCGGAAGGGCACCGTATTGCCGAGGCGGCGCGCAATGCTGTGCTGAGCCGGCACCGCGCGCTGGATGCGCTGATCCATATCGACCCGGAGGACGATGCGCAGGCCGAGAAGCTGCTGGACCTGCCAGACCGGCCACGCGTGCTGTCCGAGCTGGAAGCCGCTGCTGGTCCCATCCTGCTGCGCGCACGGGCGCTGCTGCACTATCTGGACGGTGCTATCGAAGTTGACTTGTTGTTCCCGGCCGGCACGTCGGAAGACGAACTGGTACGGGTACGCAAGGCCTTGGCCGAGCTGGCCGCGCGCCGCAACTGGTTGCGCGATGTACGTGTGTTCGTGGGTGGCCCCGAGCATGGATGACGCGCGGCTGTTTCTCGCCATTTGGCCTGATCACAGGCTCGCTACAGCGTTTCGAAAGTTGGCGGAAAATGCCTACCGCGATTGCGGCGGCCGGCGCATGCCCGTCGAGTCCATGCATCTTACCTTGGCCTTCCTGGGCCCTACGCCTCGCGAGCGTATCCCTGAGCTACGCGCGGCCCTGGGCGAGGTAGAGTTCAGCCCCTTCAAGCTGGTACTCGATCGGTTTGGCCATTGGGAGCCGGGCATCGTCTGGCTGGGCGGCGACGCGCCGCCCGAGCTGGAAGCGCTGGCCCACGATGTACGCGAAGCGATCCGTGCGTACGATTTCAGTTTCGACCGCAAGCGCTTCAAGCCCCATGTCA
>JAFAKZ010000333.1 GCA_019234745.1 Burkholderiales bacterium | reverse complement strand
GTAGTACTGGCGACCATTGTCGTAGATACCCAGCGGCTGATCCTTGTTGTAGCTGTAGAACTTGCTGATCGGGTCGTTCAGGTTGAGCAGATCGAGGTGCACCGACATATTGTCGTTGATCTTGTAGCCCAGCGACGCAGCTAGCGTACCCACCCCGTCCTGATACTCCGGCGAACCGAAGGAGTTGAAGCCGGTGTAATAGCTGGAACGATAGGACCAGGTCAGGCGGGCATTCCACTTGTCGTCTTCGTAGTAGCCACTCAGGTTGTAGGTGATGCGCGAGTTGCCGATGATGTCGCAGGGCGAACTGCTGGTGCCGACATTGGCGCCGATTTCGCAATGGTTGTCGGTTTCCTGGCCCGTCGCGTAAGTCAGGTTCGTATCGATACCGAAGTTCTGGCCGATCGGCTGCTGGTAGGCCAGCTCCACGCCGCGAATGTAACCCGTTACGTTGAGCGGCGCGGTGATCGTGTAGTTACTGAAGATTGCCGGCGCGGCCGGGTTGGCGTGCTGGGCTTGCTGCGTCAGCGTCGCGTTCTGGGCGTTGACCACGTAGGTACCGTAACCGACGTAGCTGGTCAGATCCATGTTGAAGAGACTGATCGAGGCTAGGCCGCGCGAGCTGAAGTACCACTCCAGCGACGAGTCGAGGTTGTTCGACACGATGGGCTTCAGGTTTGGATTACCGCCGGAGCCGGTGAGCGTCTGGTCGTTGTAGCCCGTGCCGTAGGGGTTGGAGCCGATTGCGCCGTAGTCGGGGCGGGACATGGACCGGTTGGCGGACAAACGCAGGGTGACGTCCTTGGCTAGCTCGAACTTGAAGTTCGCGCTCGGCAGCACATCGACGTAGTTGTGCTTGGTCGTCACGACGTAGTAGCCGGCGGCCGGTGCCCAGGCGGAGTCGAGGTGTGGCGTCGGATCGGTCGTTCCGTAGCCCGAGTTGTTCAGGAATACGCTATCGAACTGCGTCTTTTCCTGCGTGCCAACAAGACGGACGCCGATATTGCCGCTCCACATTTCGCCCGCCATCTTGCCTTCTACGTAAGCGGCCGTGTCGTTTTCCTTCACGTTGTAGGGAATGGGGTAATAGACGCTGTTGTTGGCGCCACTGACTGCGTATGCATTGTCCTGCTGTTGCAGTTGCGACGGGCTCCAGTAGTAAGCATTGTTGATGAAGCCGCTGCCTAGGCCTGAACCGAAGTTGCCAGGGTAGTTCTGTGCACTGCCCAGCGGGTCGGGCCAGTAGCCGCTGGCCGGGTAGTTCGCCCAGTTCACGTGCCAGTTCAGAGCCTTCACGTCGTGCTCGTGCTTGCTGAAGCGTGCACCGAACTTCACGGCCGTGAATAGCCCGCCATTCGGCGTGTATTCGCCGTCGGCCTGTGCATAGTCTTCCCTATCGAGCGCGCTGCCTGGGCTGGAACCCCAGAACCAGTCCTGTGTCGCCCCTGCCGGGCTCTGCGGGCCGACAAAGGGGCCGCCAGCATAGGGTGGGTTGGCTGCGGCGCCGGCATTGCCGATGACCGAGTTCGTCGGCGCGCCTGTGCCATTCAGCGTATACGCACCGCCCGTACCGTAGGTGTCGCCCGCCCACATATCCTGCTCCTGCGTGACGCCGTGGCCACGAGTGGCGCCCAATTGCGTCTTCAGGACCAAGTTATCCGTGAGGTTGAACTTACCGTCCAGATCGATGAAGCCGGAATCGGCATAGGCCTTGCGGTAGTACTCTTCTTCGTAGCCGCCGGAATCGGCCCAGCTGACATTCGTCGGTCCCGCAGCAAACGAGGCGGAGGTCAGCGTGCCGTTCTTCACGTTGAAGCCAGGCTGCAGAATCGTGCCGCCGCCCGCGGGGTTGTAGTTGAGCAGGCGTTGAACAAACAGCATGTAGGCCACGTTGGTGTTGGTGGCGTCCATGTGCGAGTAGAAGGCGTTCAGGTCCAGCGTCGCATTGGCCGACGGCTTGAACTGCAGATCGACAATGCCGCCTTCGCGCGTACGCTTTTGCGTGAACAGGGCCGAGGAGACGACCTCGGGGTAGTACACGCCGGCCAACTGCGGGTAGGCGCCCAGCAGGCCCGTATTGGGGAATTGCTGGCCGATACGCTCATACTGCAGCTCTTCCACGCCGTCGCGGCGTAGGTCGCGCTTCTCATAGAATGGCTGCGCGATCAGGCCCACGGTACCGGCTTCGTTCTTCCAGTTGAACAGCGCGTTGAACTGGGGGTCGGTCTTGCCTGGTAGCGACGAATACACGGCGCCCAACGACATTTCCGCGCCGAAGTTCTTCTTGAAG
>JAFAKZ010000453.1 GCA_019234745.1 Burkholderiales bacterium | reverse complement strand
GGGCGAGTAGGGCCGGTGCGAGCTTTCGCCCAGCGAGACGCTGAAATAGCGGATATTGTCCTGCACCCATTGCAGGGCGGCCGAGGCGCGGGCTTCTGGCGTGGGTAGCTGCTTGGTCTCGTCCACAAAGCGCTGCAGCTCGTCCGGCAACTTGTCGACGGGCGGGAACAAGGTCGTCGCCCAGTTCGCTACGGCGTGCCAGTCGGCATATTCGCTGAATTCGATAAAGCGGTCCGGGAAGTAGTCGGTGGGCACGTCCGGCTCGTCGTCCACGCCAGCGACGTTGCGCTCCTCGAACTTCACGTATTCCACGCCATGGCTGCGGCTGACTTCCTGCGCGATCTGCTTCTTGTTGAAGTCGCCCATCTGGCGCCAGTGTATGGGCCGGTCGACGGGGTGGATCAGCCAGATGCGGCGCAGCTCGATGGGTTCTTCCTGGTCCCAGGTGGCCGTCTCGGCATACTGGTTGGCGAACACGGGGTTTTGGCCGTCCACCGAGTAGACGATATGCAGGATGTCGCCCACACGCACGTCGTCCACCAGCAGCATGGCCGTGACCATGCCGCTATACATGCCTTCCTCCAGTTCCGCCTCGCGCTGCAGGAAGCGCACGTTCACCTTCTGCGTGCGGTCGATCAGCGTCTTGCCGCGCTGGATGACGAGGCTGTGCAGGTGCAGCTTCTGGTATTCGGGGATGAAGTAGAGCGGGTATTCGCCGATGGAACCGAGCGAGGCGGCATCGTTGGCCTGCTCGGCGCGGTTCACCAGCAGCGCGTGCTGGGCGCCCACGTGCAGCTGTGTCTCGGCCAGGCGGATGACCAGCGGCTCGCGCCGGTGCGATTCCGGCATCTCGGCCAGCGGCTGCGCCCAGCTGGGCAACGGGTCGCCGCGCGTAAAGGCGTCGGCTGCGACTTTGATTTCCTTGACGGGGGTGTCGTTATCACTCGTGTCGGCCGCCCATGCGGGTGAAACAAACAGAGACAGGCCCAGCGCGGTAGCGAGACAGGGAGATACGAGGCGGCGGAACAGCGTAGACATGGCGGCACAATCGACTTGCATGATGGGGCCATCATACCGCGCCGGCGGGGCGGCGCGGCAAGCCAAGACGACGCACGGACAACGCGGGCAATACAAAGGGGCAACCGGAGTCGCCCCTCTGTGCCAGTCAACTGGCGGTGGCGTTTACGCACGCCACACTAATGCGGGCTACGACATCGCTCCCGCTAGAAATACGTAATCGCTGGCGCGCCGACCGAAGGAACCGCGCTGCTCGCCGCCAATCAGGGCGAGGTTTAGCATCCGCCACTCGCGCTCATCCTGGGGGATGGGGGCACGGCGAACTTGCTGGCGACGATCGGGGCCTTGATAGCCTGGGGTTTGTATCGTAAGGGACTCCGTCAAACAGCCTCCTTCCGTAATCGTCGCGGCAGGTTGCCCGCATGAGTCTCCACTGTAGACCTTTGGCGATTTGGGGGAAGGGCCGTTTGTCGGAGGCGGCGGGAAATATTTTGGGACGGACCGGTGCCGGCGGAGTTTGCCGTTTTGTGTGCTTATGTCGTTGTCAACTTGACGGTACCGCCTTTGTCACCGTCCAGTCATGCGCGACGTGAATCCATTTCCTCGCTTGCCACCTGTCAAAGAGTGCTCGGTACATCGGGGCAAGATACGACATGTCAACAACGCGGCCGTTCGAGATCATTCGAACGCTACTCCGCCCTTCGTGCTGTAGTTGCTGCTGCCCATTCTTAAGAAGCATTTCAACAACCCTGTCACTCAGCACTTCTGAGAGCTCATATTCATTCGAATCAATGCCGCTCAAATTCACTAGTACAAACTCTTCCAAAGTGGAGTCGGGAGCAACGTCGCTGCTCCAGAAGTCTTGCATTTCTGAAAGCTGCTTCATTAGTTCATCGGGCAGCATTGGTAGCCTCCGCTAATCGTTCTAGAGGCAATGTGACAACTACACTTGTGAAGTAGCGAACAATCACCCCATCCACCCAAACCGCTTCAGATCGATCTTGCCCGTATCGCTGAATACCACGCCTTCCTCCTCCAGCAAGAGCCGCTGACGCTCGTCCGAGCCATCGAAACCCCGTGCGCTGATACGCCCCTCGCCGTTCACCACGCGCCACCACGGCACCTTCACGCCCTCGGGCAGATGCTTGAGCGCCACGCCGACATGGCGGGAGTGGCGCGGCAGGCCGGCGGCGCGGGCGATCATGCCGTAGCTCATCACCCAGCCTTCCGGGATGCCCTGGATGATGGCGAGGAAGGCCGCATGTTGCGGGTTGGTTGTCAGCGGTTTCGCCATCAATGCTTTTCGATTTGCGAAACGTCGCGCACGGCGCCCGTGTCGGCACTGGTCGTCATGGCCGCATAGGCGCGCAGGGCCGGGCTCACGGCGCGCTGGCGGTCGACGGGCTTCC
>JAFAKZ010000316.1 GCA_019234745.1 Burkholderiales bacterium | reverse complement strand
GCCAGTTATGCTTGGCGGCCATAGCGCGTTGGACCCACGCCTTCCCATCTCGAACAGGACCGTGAAACGACGCCGCGCCGATGATAGTGCGGTTCTCCCGTGTGAAAGTAGGTCACCGCCAGGCTACCCCTTAAAAACCCCGATCAGAAATGATCGGGGTTTTTGCTTTATCGTGACCCGAACTCATAACTGTAGCGCATTGCAAGAATAACTATCTGAAAATGTTCAAATTAAATGTCTATCTCACTGCCTAAACAAATAATTGCGCTTATCGTATCCATTGGCGCCGCAGTATATGCATGCGCGGCCGATGATTCGCTGACGTTGATGCAGGCGATTACGCCGCCCAGGATTCTGGACGCAGAAATTTCGCCCGACGGAAAGCATGTCGTTGCAATATCCTACACTGGGTATCATTATGGTTTGATGTTGATTGACATGGGTGATTTATCCACGAAAATTCTGGTTTCGGGCAAGCGCGTAGAGGAGGGGTTCTGGATATTCAATAAGGAACCGCAACATATTACTTGGGTAACGAACGATTTATTGGCCGTGGACTACGGAATAGAGGCTGAATCCATTGATCTGAATGGTAACAAGGTTGCTGATCTTGGAAACTATGTCAAAGGGAAGGCGGTTCCAGAAGATCCAGACTCTCCAGAGTTGCTCGTTTATGTCGACGAGGACATGACATCTATGGCCAAGGTGAACGCGCGGACAGGGAAGTCGAAGAAATTTAGTTTACCTTCGTCCGGTGATCCCGTGCATTGGGCATTTGATCAGAATGGTGATCTTAGAGCTGTTACGATGTCTAATTCTGCCTTCTGGAAGGATGTGACGACGCTCTCGAATTGGTATAAGTCAAAAGAAACCGGTACTTGGCAGAAACTCGATGATTTTGGTGTTGCCGAGGACGGCTGGATTCCCATTAGTGTGCCGGAAAAAGATAATTCGATTGTGGTTCGATCCCGTATGGGTCGAGATACGTATGCAATATTCAATTATGATGTCCAAAAGCGTGCCATCGGTGAGATGATGGCCGGTCATCTGAAAGAGGATATTATTAGTGTCGACGACGTGCGCGCCGCTAACTTTAAGAGTGTGACTACAACAGGCATGAAGCCAGTGCGATACTGGTTCGATAGCAAGTGGAGTGCAATACAGCAGTCTGTTGATAACGCATTCCCCGACGCGATCAACGTTGTGTCTGGCAATCCTGATGGTAACGTCTTGGTTTTCACTTATTCCGACGTGCAGCCGGGAGAGTGGTATCTGTTGAATACGTCGACAATGAGTGCGCGTAGGATATTTTCGTCGGCGCCTCAAATCGACCCAGAAAAGATGCGACCGATGGAGCTGGTTTCTTACTCGTCGAAGGATGGTCTTACCATCCCGGCATATTTGACGAAACCGGCTGGCATGAAAGGCCCGGCACCCGCTGTTGTGCTTGTCCATGGCGGCCCTACGGTACGCGACCATTGGGGGTGGAACGCTGAAGTTCAACTGTTGGCCGCCAATGGCTATGTCGTATTACAACCCCAGTTTCGCGGCTCGAGTGGATTCGGCCGTGCATTTGAGACGGCAGGGTACGGTCAATGGGGTTTGGCTATGCAAGACGACATAACTGCAGGTGTGCAATATCTGGTGCAGGCCGGAATTGCTGATCCTAACAAGATATGTATCTATGGGGCCAGCTATGGCGGATATGCGGCACTGTGGGGTGTGGCGCGCGAACCTGCGTTATATAAGTGTGGTATTAGCTTTGCTGGCGTTTCGGATATTGAATATATGTTAAAGGATAGTTCGGATAGGAATGACGACAAGGCGGTAAAGCAACTGCAGAAATCAAGAATTGGCGATCTCGACCGTAACAAAGAGCAATTTGAAATGGTTTCGCCGCTTAAACACGCTGACCGAATTCAAGCTCCGCTATTGATTGCGCATGGTACAGAAGATCGGCGTGTGCCTATCTCGCACAGTAAGAAAATGATGAGGGAGTTGGACAGATATCATAAGGAATATGAGTGGATAGAGTTTGACGAAGAGGGACATGGACTTGCCTACGTTAAGGACGAGTACAGATTCTATGATGCCATGCTGAAATTCCTGAACAAGCACATCGGCCCAAAGAAAATGGAGAATGGCGAAAAACAAAGCAGCGAGTCGGAGGCAAGGCATTAGTCGCTACCGCGCTCCGCGCATATGGTTTGTGGCGAGCTAGCCTAAGTATTCGATTGGGACTTCAAGTCCAATCGAAACCTGAACTCGTCACTTGATGCACCATTGAAAAAATCCGCGGCCTGAATAAGCTCGACCTGAGCGAATCCCAGCGATTCCAGGAGATGAATCGACCTACGGTTTCTAGTGTCAATTAGCGCTTCGAAACGGCTGCATTTCGCCGTTTTGGCAAGATGCTGGATTACGGTGCCCAGTCCTTCCCGAGCGTATCCCATGCCCCAGTATTCCGGGAACAGGACATATGCGAGCAAAGCCTTGGCTGGCGCGTCCTTCTTGATGGTGGACTGAAGGAAGCCGATTGGTACGCTGGAATTTTCCCTCTTCATTATCCAGTTATGCCAATACTCGTCTCTTGCCGGCGACTCGCCCAGCGCGAGCCTGCTATAGCGCTTGCGGAGCGCCAGTATCGATTCGGGTGGCTGCCCTGAGAAATAGGTGTATAGCTGCGGATTCTGCAGGCCTGCAAACATCTGGTCTGCATGTGCTTCGCAAATCCGCTCCAGCCTGAGCCGTTCGGAAGCCATATCGACAAAGGCATCGGTCATGTTGACCTACTAAGCCGTCGTTGCGCTGACTGCAAGCAAGCCCAGCGATTGCCAATAGGCTTGCTCAACGACGAGACCGGCCTCGGCAAATAGGGTTGTTCGGCGTTGCGGCGACAGCGGATGCACATTCGTCGCCAAATGGGCGAAATCCAACGCTACGGCCTCAGCTTTGTTCCGTGTCGCATCCTGCTGGCTGCGCCATACCTTGAACAGCGTCTCGAATTCGGGCGACCCGCGTTCTCCCGTGAGGTCGGCCAATAGCAACGTGCCGCTCGGCTTTAGTGCGCCACCCAAGGCAGCCAGATAGCGCGCCTTGCTGCCATCGTCAGGCAGGAAGTGCATGACCAGCAGCGACGTCACCGCATCGTAGGGGCCGCCTAGATCGACTTCACCGGGTTTGCCCTGAATTAGGGTAACCCGGTCGCTTGCACCGACCTCCTCGATACGTGCGACGGCGCAGGCATTCATCTCGGCGGATGGCTCAACGCCAGTCAGCCGCCATCCCGGTGCCAACTGTGCGTAGCGGGCCAACTCCTCACCCGTACCACTACCCGCTACCAGTACACGCGCATCGGCTGGCAGGCGATCCAGCAGCATAAAGCTCGACAGCTCGTGCAGCGTCTCATAGCCCGGAATCAGTGCTCGGATCTTGCGCTCATAGGCGCGTGCGTGGGCGGCATCATAGCGGATGCCCTGGTCGACGGGATGGCTCATATAGTCTGCGGTACGATAATACGCGGCGCCTGGCCGGGATGGGGCAATACTAGCCCGGCATCACTGCGGCGTGAACTTTCGCCGCGGTCCACGTGGCGCTTGGCCAGCTCGCCCAGGCGGCGCAGTGCGCCGTCCACCTGGGGCGACCAGGGTTCACCGCAGCATAGGCGCAGGTAGTTGCGGTAGGCGCGTCGCGCCGAGAACAGCGAGCCGGGGGCGAAGGAGATGTCCTCCTGCACGGCATCTTCCAGCAAGCGCATCGTATCGACCCCGTTCGGCAGCTCTACCCAGCACAGATAGCCACCGCGTGGGCGCGTCCAACGCGTGCCTTCGGGGAAGTAGCGTGCCAGGCCATCGGAAACACGGCACAGCTGCTCGCTGCACAGCTTGCGTAGCTTGCGCAGGTGCTGCTCATAGGCGCCGCTCTCCAGGAAGCGCGCCAGCGTGGCCTGCATGATGGCGGGTGTCGAGAAAGTATTGATGTATTTGATGATCTCCACCTGTGAGCTATAGCGCCCCGCGGAAATCCAACCCACGCGCATGCCCGGCGCCACCAGCTTGGTATAGCTGGCGCAGTAGAGCACATTGCCTGTTTCGTCGAAGGCCTTGGCCGGTCGCGGGCGGTCGCGGCCCTGATAGAACTCGCCGTAGATATCGTCTTCGATCAGGGGTACGCCGCGTTCGTCCAGCAGCTTCACCAGGCGTAGCTTGGCCGCATCGCTCATCAAGCTGCCCGTGGGGTTGCTGAAGTTCGGCATCATCACACAGGCAGCCACGTTGCCATCGCGTGTGGCAAGGTCAAGCGCGTCCACCGACATGCCGTGCTCAGGGTCGGTGGGGATTTCCAGCGTCTTCAGGCCCATGGATTCGAACAGCTGCAAGAGGCCGAAGTAGGTGGGCGATTCAACCGCCACCACGTCGCCGGGCTGCGTGACGGCGCGCAAAGCCAGGTTGAGCGCCTCGATGCCGCCGGCAGTGACCTGGATATCGTCGGCCGTCAGTCGGCCGCCCCATTCCAGCGTGTGTACGGCAATCTGCCGGCGCAGGATTTCCAGGCCGCGTGGGCCGCCGTAGTCCGACAACATGCCCGGCTGCTCGCGCAGGGTGTCGTTCATCAGCTTTTGCAGCTGGCGGTTGGGGAAGCAGGAGGGCGACATCACGGCATAGCAGAAGCTACGCCGCTTGCCGCGCGTGAGCTGTAGGTAGTCCCACAGGCGGCGATTTACCGTGACGGCGGCCGGCACCAGGCGTGGCCGGGAGGAGGGCGGCGGCTCGCACAGGCGCTGGCGCACGAAGAAGCCGGACTGCGGGCGCGCTTCGATCAACGCGCGCTCTTCCAGTACGCGGAAGGCCTCGTTCACCGTGGCCAGGCTTACGCCGCGCCGGTCGCGCAGCTCACGCAGGCTGGGCAGCTTGTCGCCGGGCTGCAGCGTGCCGGCCGCGATCATTGCCGCGATCTCGTCCGCCAGCACTGAGTAGAGTGTCTCACCTTGTCGTCGAGCCATACCTTCCTCCCCGCGTATCACGGCATCTTGCGCCGCAACATGACGTACGCCAAGGAACAGTTTGGCAGAAAAATCACCATGACAGTGACGGTACAGCAATCACTGTTATGGCGAAATAAGGTACAGCCTGAGCCTGATTTGCTGGCGCACGGATCGATACAGTGGCGTCATCCCTCAACAGGAGAAACACCATGCGAGCCGAACATCACTTGAACCCAGACGAACTGCTGAGCCTACCCGTCGAAGCCGGCAGCGTGATCGATATCGAGGACGGCGTCGTGTGGATCACCACGGAAGGCGAGGACGTCATCCTGCGCGGTGGCCAGAATCACCGCATCGGCCGTCATGGGGAAGCGCTAGTGCAGGCCCTTGCCGCCGCGCGATTGCACTTGCAGCCACCGCAGCAAGGCGAATCAGCCTGGCGGCGTCTGCTGCAACTCATTGGTGCCTGATCAGCGCCTTTGCAACAATTCACAAGCCGGTGCTCGCACCGGCTTTTTGTTTCCCAATCAACTCCTTGCGCGTCGAGGGGTACCACACTGCTGCTACGGCGGCGCTTGCGTCGCGCCAACAGCCAGCAAAATCGGTCGACCTTACCTACACTGCATACGAGTAAGATGACCTAAGCAACTAGAGCAGGGTTGCCGCGCGCAACCGAGTGCCCCCAAATAGCGTTCCATCTGGTGATATTTTGGCAAGCAAATTGAATATTCTTGCAGCGGACGATACGGATACCAACCGTCGCCTGCTGGAGCGCTTTGTTGCACGGGCTGGGCACGACATCACGGTGGTATGCGATGGCCGTGAGGCTGTCGACTTCTGCGAGCTGATGCGACCGGACCTGATCCTGATGGATGTGATGATGCCCGACATGGACGGGCTGGAAGCCACGCGGCAGATACGCAAGCTATTTGGCGATCACTGGGTGCCCATCATCTTCCTTACTGCCAAGACCGACCCTGAAGACGTGCTGGAAGGGCTGGCTGCCGGCGGTGACGACTACCTGCTGAAGCCCATCGATACCCACCTGCTCGCGGCCAAGATCAACGTGATGGCCCGTATCAGTGATATGCAGCGGCGTATCGCCCACGATGCGGACCGGCTTTCCGCCTACTTCCGTGCCAACGAGGCGGAACAGGATCTCGCCCGTCACGTGCTGAACGGACTGACGGGCAACGGCAGGCACAGCCATGCGACCATCCAGCAATGGATACAGCCTGCCGTGCAATTCAGTGGCGACGTGATCACGGTCAGCAATACGCCGAGCGGCTGTACCTACCTCATGTTGGCAGATAGCACGGGCCACGGGCTCGCCGCCGCCATTAGCTGCGTGCCGGCTGTGCTGACCTTCTACTCAATGGCGGAAAAGGACTTCAGCATCGAGGCCATCGCCCGCGAGATCAACACCCAGCTGCGACGCAGCCTGCCGGTCGGGCGTTTCGTCGCCGCAGTGCTGGTCGCTATCGACGAAAGGCAGCATACGCTGTCCGTCTGGAATGGCGGCCTCCCGGAGGCACTGGTGATCGACCGGGTCGGAGAGGTGAGCGGGCGCGTCAAATCGACGCACGCGCCACTCGGCATTTTGGTCGACGAGGAGTTCGACCCGTCCATCGAAACAGTTCGCTGGAGCGATGATGCCACCGTGATTCTATGCTCGGATGGGGTAACGGAAGCGCGCAACGGCCGCGGCGAGCAGTTCGGTACTAGCGGCCTGCTCGAGGCTGTAACGGCGGCGCAGCCCGCACAACGCTTCGACGCCCTGCGTAACGCCGTAACCGCACACCTGGGCGGTACCGACAACCATGACGACGTCTCGTTCGTTGTAGGTCGGCTGGGGCTGCAGGCTGCGAGCTAGGCGGCATCTTGCGGTATGCTGTGGGCAAGCCCCGACTACCGCGCACACCTATGCCACCCGTCATCATCCATCCCGGCCTTTACGACTCGTCGTCTGAACACTGGCAAAGCCACTGGGGGCGCCAGCACCCCGACTGGCTGCGTATCCAGCAGCTGGAGTGGGCTGCACCAGTGTTGGAAGACTGGGTGCAGACGCTCGACGCCACCATTCGCCAATCCAAGGCGCCACCTGTGCTCGTTTGTCACAGCGCTGGCTGCATCGCTGCCGTGGCCCGTGTTGCGCGCTATGGCGGTGCCGATATTGCAGGTGCCTTGCTGGTCGCACCGGCCGACGCAGAGCGGCCGAGCTTCCCCACAGGTCCCGCAGGCTTCAGCCCTGTACCGAGGTTACGCTTGCCGTTCCCGAGCATCGTCGTTGCCAGCGATAACGACCCCTACGCTCGGCTTGAGCGTACAAGCATGTTTGCAGCGGAGTGGGGCAGTCAACTCATCGTCCTACCCAATGCGGGGCATATCAACGCGGATGCCGGTTTTGGCGAGTGGCCGGAAGGAATGACCCTATTGCAGGGTCTGCTGGGTTGAACCGACGCTAGGGAGCCTCTGACAAAGTACCCG